>JAQVUQ010000096.1:0-7517 GCA_028699365.1 bacterium
CAGGCAATCTCCTTGCCGTGCTCCTGAAAGAGCTGTTCGGCAAAGGCCAGGTCGCCGTATTCCAGATCGTATACGCTCCCACCCAGGCAGGCCGGTATACCCTTGCCGGGATCTACTCCCTCCTTGGCCACCCACCAGTCATTCCAGCCGTTATAGCCGCAGGAAACCACCTTTTCCCGGCCGGTGGCGGCCCGGGCCACTCTGACGGCAGCGGTGGTGGCTCCACTGCCGGTCTTCAGTATGCGTACCATCTGCGCGCACGGCACCACGTTCACCAACGTCTCTGCCAGCTCTCCCTCAATAGGAGACGGCATACTGAAGAGGACGCCTTTCTCCATCTGTACTCTCACCGCTTCCTCGACGGCGGGATGCCTGTAGCCCAGGATTATTGGTCCGTAGGCGCAACGGTAATCTATAAATTCGTTCCCCTCTATATCGTAGAGATGACACCCTTCGGCCCGCTCAATATACCAGGGCATATATCCCAGCATATCCTCCCGCGGTGCTTTGGCACGGTTCATGGCCCCGCCGGGTATACAGGTCCGTGCCCGCTCCGCCAATTCCTGTTCGCGCGTCGTGTTTCTCATGGGATCATCCTCCGCTGTAAACAGTTTCATTAATATTACCCGGCAGGATGGCGGAACAAACTGCACGGCCACTCAACCCGATTTTCCCTTCTGGCAGGCAGCATACCTTTCCCTGAGTCCACCGTAGAGGTATTGCAGCGTAGTTAAGGCCCACCTGGAATTGCCCTCTATAAATACCGGACCTTCTTCGGTTATGGCCACATCCCAACCTACCGAGCTTAACCCGTAGAGGTAGCTGTGTATCGATTTGGCCATGGCCACGGCCTCGCCATAGAAGGGTATCTTGATTCCCCGGAAAACGACGCCGGTATCGGGATGCCTGTCGATCCTCCCGTTACCGCCGGGCGGGATCAGATGGGGCTTATAAAAACCGTCCGTCCCCAGTTCTCCGGTGGCCTCATTCAAGGATACCGCTATACCGCCCTGGGATACGTTATCGCATCTGCTGCCATTGGCCCCAAGTCTCAGAAATGAAGAGAACATCTCTACGCTCTTTCCGTTATTTATCGTCACTATTCTGACCGTATTGACCGAATGGGGATGGATTTCACTCAGGACACTATGCTGCACCAGACGCTCCTGTATGAGATAGCGGTTATGCAAGCGCGCGAAGAGTTTATCCCAGGCTGTCTCTTTGCCTGAGATATATGCTCTTCCATCTTCGATTCTCAGAGGGAATATGCCTGTGCCGGTCTGCCCGGCAATGGGCTTGCAGTAGACATCCAGGTTACCGTGCTCCTGTAAGCTGGAGACAGGCTCTGTATGTCCTCTTTCAAGCCATGTAACGCGGCCTTGATTGCACAGGGCTATATTGAGCGGGGTCGGAAAACCCAGTCCGCTTAGAACAGTGCCGAAAAGGAACTTATCCATGACTACGCAGATATAGCTCAACCTCTTCCCTGCCTTGGCATAAGGCCTGCCCCCTTCACGAAGCAGCCTGATCGCAGGGCATGAAAAATAGGCATCAAGGTCTCCTGCATCCACCCTGTCCATGCCGTAAGCATAGTAATAATAGTTTGCCTCCTTATGCTTCAACAGCCAGCGGAGATTATCAAAACATATCCTGGTCCTGGATTTAAGGGCGCACTCAGGGTAGTAGCTTCTGGCTGACAGGGGCCCGGACACCATTTCAACGGCAGCGCCTAATTGCCCGGCTATCAGCCTGATATCTGTCACAATCCTTCCGGCTCGCGTCTGCATAAGACACCTCGCTTTTCTGATTTTGCGCCACCTGTGGCATATTGGGCTGCACGCCCCGGAGCTATAACCCCTGAGCGATACACAGGAATCTGAAGCGCCCGTTCTCCATGCTGTAGAGATCGTTCCATCTTCCGTTTTCTATCAGGCGCCCTTCATCCAGCATATAGATCATATCCGCCTGACGCACGGCGGCCAGCCGGTGCGTGATCATAAGTATGGTGGTGTTGCCGTGCATCTCCTCTATGGCATCCTGGATATGCCCCTCGTTCTCTGCATCCAGGGAACTGGTGGCTTCGTCCAGGATTAGAAGTGTCGGACGGCGTATCAGCGCCCGGGCCAGAGACAGTCGCTGTCTCTCTCCACCGGATAATCTAACCCCGGCATCGCCCAGATGCGTCTCCAGCCCCTTCGGCAAATCGGCAACTACTCTATCTACGGCAGCACGAGACAGGGCCAGCCAGATATCCTCTTCACCGGCGTCGGGGCAAGCCCAGAGCATATTGGCGCGAACCGTATCGGCAAAAAGAAAGGATTCCTGCGCCACATAACCTATGCTCCTGCGCCAGGCTTTGAGGCGCTCAGGCTCCAGGCAGATATCATCGATAACGATTCTGCCGGCTGTGGGCGGAATCAAGCCCATCAGCAGATCGGCCACGGTACTCTTGCCCGATCCGGACAAGCCGACCAGCGCCGTAGTTTCGCCTGCCTTGATCAACATGCTGAGATCATGAAGCGCCTCTCTCTTCCCGTCATAACTGAAGCTCACGCCGTCAAACGCCAATGCGCCCGCAAGGTCCATCTTCACCCCTCGTGCTTCCGGCTCGGCCGCTTCCCGGCACTGTCTTTCCATGGCGGTAACCTCATCGAAGGCCGGCAGCATATTAACGTACTGCTGATAATCCTGCTGCAGTTCGTTGAAACGGGGAATCAGTCTGGAGAAGAGAAAGAGCATCATCATGGCTCCGGCAGGCGATACGGCCAGGTAAGTGATAGAGATGTAGAGAATGGCTCCCAGGACGCTCACCGATCCCACTTCAAACCGGCAGCGGGCATCGGCCAGAGCACTGGCGGCGCCGATATGCGTCCCTGATACAGCCTGCACCATGTCGGAATATATGCTGATATGCCGGTCCTCCACGCCGTAGCTTTTGGAGGTCTTCATGCCGCGCAGGTGTTCGATGGTGGCGGCATAGAGACTTCTGCCGGCACGAGTCAGTTCCTTACCCTTGCGACGCGCCGTATGGGTCTTTCTTCTGACCAGAACCAACAGTCCCAACCCGCTGGCCAGAGCCAGTATTGTGGTCAGGACGGAGACCTGAAGCGCCAGGATAAGATAAACAGTCGCCATTACTACGTTGGAAGCCAGCGTCAGCAGTTGCTGCGTAGCTATGCCGGCTCTGTCGCTTTCGGCCGTCAGGGCATGCGCAAAGTCCGCAGCGCGACGGCGTGAAAAGAAGAGCCAGCCGGAACCGGCCACGGCTGCGTAAAGACGGCGGCGGAGCGTGCTCACCACGCCGTGACGCAGGGCGGCACCGGTCATGGTCTGCCATCTGCCCATCAAGGCTTTAAAACTTATGGCCCCGACGTAAAGCCCCAAAGCCGCCGACAGAGACGGCTCACGTCCCAGCCGGCCCAGCACTGAGCCGGCCATGCTTTGCAGTCTTCCCATCGATCCCTGGGTATCCATGCCTAACGCCTGGAGTACCGGCACCAGCATCAGCGCAGCCACTCCTTCCGAGAGACTGGAGGCCAGCATCAACAGCAGCGACAAGGCGGCCTGGCGCAAGGCCAGTTCACGAATAGCCGATATATGCTCCCGTATAGTAGCTCCTATAGGCTGTTTATCCCGTTTGGCCTTCTTTCGCTTTACCCTCATGCCTTTTTCCTTTTTGCTATATGGAAATGCTTCAACGTCAGCCTGAACGGGCGCACAATATGATACAGCGGGAACAGCTTGGCAGGTAAGGGCATCAGTTGCCAGTCCTCAAGAGATGGTGATACGGCCAGATTCACCAGAAAATGCATCCTGTCACGACGCCTCTCTCTGGACATCAGCGAGAACCGGCGCCGCAGGGGGATATCCTCTATCTCCGGGGCAGGACGCTGCAGATACCGGTAGACGACTGCAGCCAGAGATGCAACATCGGCATCGGACCGGGCTTCAACCGCAATCTTCTCCGGAAGCCGTGCTTTCATGAGATCGTCGGCCAGGTGCAGAGCAAGAAGAAACAGCCGCCTGTATCCAAGCCTGGAAGCAACGGATATGACAGCGTCCCAATCCATATCGTCGCGCGTCTCAGCCAGGATGGCCGTATCGTAGATCCAGCCCAGCCTCTCCCAGATGTGACTGCCGCCGTGGACGGCTGTAAGCAACAACTGATCTTCAGCCGACATAGCTGGAACAACACGGCCGCATAAGGATAGGCTCTTGCATCGGCCCATAACGGAGGCGGGCGTCATATACGACGAATCGCCCGCTGGCGAAAATTGCCAGTGAAGCTCCACCTTGACAGATCCGTCCTCACGTTCAAGCGCATATTCGGAACCCAAACGGCGATAAATACCCTCTTCCGGTTCCACATCGTCACGGGGCTTGTAACCCGAGGCAAGTATTACATCCCTGGCATGACCCAGATCATGCGGCTCTATGATGATGTCCAGATCTCCGAACTGCCGCATACTTATATCGTCGTAGATAAACGCGGCCAGAGCCGGCCCTTTATGGGGAACAGCCCTGATACCGGCAGCAGACAGGAGATCCGTGAGCCGCAGCAATTCGCCTGTGAATTGCAGATTCTTGCGCGCACCTGCCCGAAAGGCTCCTTGCAGCTCCTGCCGGAAGTGCTCCGGCAGGTTCAATTGTTCTTCCTGAGACAGCGCCCGGTGGATGTGCGGCAATACGCCGTGGCATATGGATGCTTTCAGGATATAGTCCCAGTCCAGACCGTCCCGTTCCGCATGACACGGCAGTTCCTCTCCCGCTCCGGCCCGGGAGCGGAGACAGGCCAGAATAAATCTTATCTCTGCACGTTCAAATACGTCTAAGCTCATCGGCCACAGCCTCTGCTGCAAAGGGCAGGTATTGAAAGCCGTCAGGATAGAACAGCCGGTAAACAGGAACGCCCGTAACGACTCTGCCCAAGCGTACCAACTGTTCCGCCCGCCAGTCCGGTCCATCCACCATATCGGACAGAAACGAATGGCCCAGCAACTCCAGCAACGCTTCTCCGGGAGTAAGCGGCGCAACGATGATACCCCCGCCTGTCTCCTCCGGCGGCCTGCGCTGTGGGAGAAAGATACGTGACAACGGGCAGGGCTGATGGTGAAAAGCGCCGAATCCCCCCTCGCCGACAGGCACACGCAGCTTGGGAAAGCCCGGATAAACCTCTTCAAGAGCGGTTCCGGTTCCCAGAAAGTGCTCTGCTTCCGCCGGCCAGAGACGCATCTGCGGATAGGAGGGGCGGGCTTCAGCCATGCCGTCCTGAACGCTTACAGCCAGGATATCATCGCTCAGCAGAGGGTATCCCGCCGCCATCATGGCAGCAGCCAGACAGCTCTTCCCCCCCTTGTTGGAGGAGAGGAAAGCGACGGCGCGTCCATCCACCGCCACAGCCGAGGCGTGCAGCGCGGACAGCCCCTGTCTCTCCAGCCAGAACGAAAAGACCGGCCCCAGCAGGCATAGTTCCACCAGATGGCAGCGCAACCGGCCCAGCGGACGGCAATGAATATGTCCTTCCTCCAGGCTGAAATCGGCCACGTTGCCGACATGAAAAAGGGCGCCTCTATGCATTGAGACGGCATAAATACGCCTCTCCTCATCCGACGGCGCACCACACAGCAGGTCGGAAGCATCAAACGCGTTATCAGGCACCCTGTCTCCCAGGGTGAACACGATATCGGCGTCGTCATGGCTGCAGCCGAGATAGTATTTGAAAGGGAAGCTGCTCTCCAGACTGTATCCGTATGTCCTGTATCTTCCCGGCGCGGTACCGTCATACTCCTGGGTTTCCATCATGCTCATGCCGCTATCTCCGCTCTTGACTCGAGATTGCATATCCTTACCGGCGAAGTCGCCGCCGGAACTGCCATATGCATATTCTTCAAACAGAATTCCATCGGCAGTATATGCCAGGCTGGAATTATTCTCTCTCTTGCACTGTCCCAGCACATACGGTCCGGCTCGTTCCAGGCAAAGCAGACATGATCGGTTTTGCGGACCGTGTAAGCCATGCCGCCCAGGCGCCGGAGCCAGACCTCCTCCGGCACATCGGTTTCCGTTGCGTCAGCCCGGTCTGTCCAGTCCGTCAGATCCGCAGCACTCAGGCAGGCTTCCACTCTCTCCTCCATGCCGGCAACGGTGTTTCTCAACGCCGGATGCGAGTAGAGATGGGCAAAGATTATCTTCCCGGCCGCATAATTCCGGATGCTCTGCCTGAATCTTATGCCGGTAAGCGAGCAATCGTCCACCACCACCAGGGGCACGGCCGGATCATCCGATACTGTAAGCTGCTCCGGCGCAAGATTCAATGCATACGACAGCATTGCCAATACTATGTATCCGCCACGCGGCAGGGCCGTATAACGGAAGGATTTGATCTCCTTGCGACCGAAAGCGTCGATCATCTTCTCCGACAGGACAATACAATCCCTCTCCGCCTGGGCGTAATCAACGTATTTCAGATGGCTGCAGGCACTCTCCAGCGATCCGGCCTGAGCCTCCATCCAGGCTGCGCTCTCCCGGTTAAAACTGCCGGTCACCGCCAGCAAAGGGCATCTGCCGCTGTGCAGAAGAAGGGCGGCGCTCTCCACCGCGGACCAACCGGAATCCTGCGATACGGCCTGGGCCAGACGCTCCAGAGCCGCCACTGTGCCGTCCAGTCCCAGACAATCCGCATAGTGATCCAAGGCAATAGTATCGGATATCAGCTTATAGCATCTGCGCATATTCCCATCCAGGCAAAGATAATATGTCGGCCAGGCTTGGCCTGTCGTCAGCAACGATAGGTCAAGCCTGGCCGTTCCGGTTATTTTTCTATTTAGGTATCGTTCCGTTTTGATTGTTATTCCGGGTAACTTCGCTTATGCAGCCCCAATCCGTCAGGCGAGGCTTTGTATATTCCTTTCTCTCCATCCGGGCTTTCACCTCCCTTCAAGAAACGGATGTTACACTGCTTCCTGCTCCGGCACTCTACCGGCATCGGCCTCCGGTCTCACCAGGCCTTTGGAGACAAGCTCTCCGACAAGCGCGATTACGTCTTCCGTGCATTGCGTCTCATTCACCTCGTAGATACGTTGCACCTCATCGCAGATATCACCGAGCCTTACGGGCTCTCTCAGCATATTCCAGATATGCGCCCCAACCGCGTCCAGGCCGTAATATCTGCCTGCCTGAAGATCCAGAATTACCGTCTCTCCACCTACATCGGTGGATACCTGTTCCCCGGAGACAACGAGAACCGATTCTGCCGTCAGCAAAGCATCCATATCGCTACCCTCCGTTTTCACCTGACTTCTACCCTTGTTGATCTAAAGGCAAACCTGAGCTTCCTGAATGCCAGTCTCAACCACATTCCTGCTACCGTCCGTATGCGCCTGACCATCAGGCCCCGGTCTTTGAAATTGGCAATGGCTTCCATCTTTGGTACCAATAAAAACCTGGACATCGTTATATCCCGCTCTCTGTAGCGGACGAACTTGTGAAACTTGCTCAAATCGTACCATATCTTTGGG
>JAQVUQ010000096.1:7527-8641 GCA_028699365.1 bacterium
CGACTGCCGATAGTCATCGGGCGATATCGGTCTGCCGCAAAGATGATCATAGGCCAGCTTATACAGATTCACATTACAGGTAGCGGCCAGGCCGTTCCAGAATTCGCCCCGGGGATTGATCTCCACAAATTTGTACCCGTCCCCGGTTTTAATATATTCCATACTGCCCAGACCGCGGTAACCGACGTGTTGCAGGAACTTTTCTGACTCCTCGACCACCCCGGGATTTTGCGCCGCCATACCTACGGTGCAGATCCCAAAATCGGCCGGCTGTTGATGCAGTTTGCGCCCGTTGAACCCGGCCAGTATCTCGCCGCCGTCGGCACAGTAGAAGTTGTGCGTCCACAAATCGGCTATGCGGCAGTTGATGCGCTCCTGGACGCAGACCGCGAACCCTTCCATCACTATGCCCGGCAAAGTCATCACCAGTTCCCGGGCGGAACCGGCCTCCACCGCCTTGCCGTAGCGCTGCAGGAAAGCGGAAACCTGGACAATCTCTTCTCCCTCGTAGGCAAATCGTGATACCAACGGCTTGATGACCACAGGGTAACGCAACTTACCGGCATTGGACATCACCCAATCCAGATCCTCCGGGAAGAAGGTCTCAGGCAGATCCATGCCGGCGGCCATCGCCGTATCATGCATGACCCGCTTGTCGATGACGGCCTCCAGTTGTGATCTGTCCAGGTAAGGATAACTAAAATGCGGCTGCAAGCGCTCCTGATGCACGCTGACGACAAAGGCGTAAGCGTCGTCCATGACAAAGAGCACAGGTTTGCCGTCCCTGCCTCGCATCAGATTGATGAGAAAATCGATGAAGGCCTCCGTCTCGCAGGCCGCATGAGGCGTCACATATGCCTCGCAGAGATAGGCCGACTTGAGGTTTTCCGTATAATCAGCCGAAAGTCCGATAACCGGTATACCGCCTGCCGCCAGGCTTCTTACGGCATTGTAACCGTTAACCCGGTTTACCGGATAGACAACCGCCGGGACCAGTGCTTTTTCCACAATCCGACCGCTTGTTCCCAAGTGTCCATCACACCTTCCGTTGCCTGTTTCCAGACGCCGCTAGACGTGATCCAGATACATCAGCCGCCTGTAACGGCGAACCCCG
>JAQVUQ010000097.1 GCA_028699365.1 bacterium
GCCCGTGCAACGAGTGGGGATCTGATCAGAAGGGTGGACGCGGCAAGGCCTGTAGCCAGCGCAAGCTGTTCTTCATTTACCTGCCTGGGGACACCCTGCCGAGGGTATTGTCTGCTCCGCCCAGCAGTCTGAAAATGGCGGATAAATACCTCATGCGGTTGCTCAATAACGGCCGCAAGTACTGGGAGGTAGTGACCAAGGTCACTCTGGCCAAGAGACAGAACGGCGCCGGCATCGCGTACAGCGAGCTGTCCTTTGCTCAGGCGGGGATGCTGTCTGCTGAACAGGTCGAGACCATGGATGCCCAGAAGGGTGTCCTCGCTGCACTGCTGAGCACATCAACTCAGGAGATCATTCAGCGTGAAGCTACCGGCGTAGCGGAGGAATACAAGGCCAACGCCGAGGCTGACGCCAACAAGGAAACGGCTGCTTAAGCAGATTAAGTAGATATGGGGGGCCGGGCTTCCGGCCCCCTGGATTGGGGAAGGAGATATCATGAACGCCAAGGAGTTGAGAGAGACCACAGAAAAAATATGGAGGGACAATGTCCATCGTGCAGGCCTTGAGTGTTTTCTTGACTGGCTTGCCAGGAGCGACTACTACACGGCGCCGTGCTCCACGCAGTATCATCTGGCGTGCGAGGGCGGGCTGGCGCATCATAGTCTCAATGTATACGATGCGCTCATGGAACTGATGCCGGATACCAGCATACCCGAGGAGTCTGCCACAATAGCCGCCATGGGTCATGATCTGTGCAAGGTCAATTTTTATAAGCCGTCTTTCAGAAACAAGAAAAACGAGACAACCGGGGCATGGGAAAAAGTGCCCTGGTATGACATAGAGGACTCTTACCCGTTCGGCCACGGAGAAAAAAGCGTTATTTTGTTACGGCAATATATAGACCTGGAGCCTGAAGAAATGCTTGCTATCCGTTGGCATATGGGCGGCTTTACGCCGGGCATGGACTATTCCATGCAGCAGGCATTCTCTAAGGCTGCAGGCATGACGCCGCTGGTGCCGCTCTTACATGCGGCTGATCTGATCGCTTCACACATTACCGAAGCCTGATTGAGGATGAAAGCAGGGCATAAGCATGCTTGAGAAAGCTATTGCATATCACCGCCTGGGGCTGGGCGTAATACCCATCAAGGCCAGGAGCAAAAATCCTCCGTTACTCTCATGGGAGCAATACCAGCGGCGTCGGCCGACTGAGGACGAGATAACGGAGTGGTGGACCAAGTGGCCGGATGCCAACATCGCTATCGTGACGGGAGCAGTGTCGGGAATCGTTGTCCTGGACATCGACGGAGCTGAAGGAATGGACACGGTGAGGGGCAAGCATTTGCCGCCAACGCCGGCCATCAAGACGGGTCGGGGAACTCACTACTATTACAAGCATCCCGGGGGGCATGTAAAAAACTTCGTCGGCGCTCAGCCTGGTCTGGACTTTAGAGGTGACGGGGGCTATGTTCTGGCCCCTCCCTCTATCCACCCGAGCGGTGAGCGATATGAGTGGGCTATGCCGTTCAACGATAGTGATGATCTGGCCGATGCGCCTGGGTGGCTGCTCACGCTGGTGTCTGTAAGCGGCAGTGCGGTAGCTCTGGTGGACGAGGATCTATCCGGAGAGGATGAGCCGGAGTGGTTCGAGCTGGTCATGCAAGGCGTCGGTACCGGCAAACGGAACGATACTGCAGCCAGGCTGGCTGGACGGTATCTCGGGCTTGGGCATTCGCCCAGAGAAGTCCGGATGATGCTGTCGGACTGGAACAAACGGAATAAGCCGCCGCTGCCCGATGGGGAGCTGCAACGGACTCTCGATTCCATCTGTCGCTCAGATCGGAACAAACGGGCGGCTGATAACTTACTGACGGGTGACGGTAAGGTAGTGCAGAATCTTCCGCCTGGAGAGCGCCAGGACGTCACGCTGACGGCGCTGACGAATAGTCTGGGGATCAAGGTCCACCGGATCCTGAAGTATCTCTCTGAGCCTTGCACGTATGCTCTGGAGACGGTCAACGGCACGATCAGGCTGGGGGATATATCCAACGTGATCGAGCAGCGGAAGTTCCGGCTGAAAGTAGCCGAGCTGGAGAGCGTTTGCATCAGGGGCTTCAAGCCGGAGAACTGGAACATCATCGCCAATCAGTTGCTGAACATCTGCGAGGAGATCGAGGTGTCCGAGGAAGCCACTGAAAAGGGCCAGACCAAGGAGTGGGTCAGGGCATACCTCAAGACGCATAAACCTTCCGATGATATCGGCATTGCCGGCGCTGCCGGCCGGCCGTTCAACAAAGACGGGGCTATACATATCAGCAGCAGCAGTCTGATGAAGTTTATAACGCTGAGTATGTCGGAGCGCGGCATATCGACCAGAGAACTCTCCGTCAGGCTTCGAGCTATAGGGGCGGAGAACGTATCCGTGTGGATCAGCAACAAATCGGCAAAAGCATGGAAGTTGCCGGTGATAGATTAGTACATCACCGCATCACTGCTGTAGAAAAGTTTATCATCACCCAACCAACTATGCGGTGATTACGGTGATGCGGTGAGAACCGCATCACAAGCGGGTTACAGAGTTTTTTTGCGGTGATGTAGCGGTGATGGTGCGGTGAGACCTGCATTACAAGCTGTTCTTACTGTAATCACCGGATGTTTTACGCGCAGAAAAAAATAACAGTGATTACGGTGAGATGCTTTTGACAAGCGCATCTTACCGATAATTCAGGAGGAAAAACTATTATGAAAAAAGCAGAAAAGATATTACAAATCATCCCTGCGGGAGAACCTTGGGAGGCTGTTTTCGAAGATAACGGTAAGGAGGTTTCTCTCCCGGTTATGTGTTGGTCTCTCGTGCAAGAAGAGGGAAAAGATAGCTCTTATCGCTGTGTCAGGGCTATATGTGATCAAGATGGCTACGGAGACATAGAAGACGCCTCTAACATTATCGCGCTTCGTCCTGCCAAGAGATAACGAGAAAGGGGGAAGGAACAACGTGGAATTTCGGATTTTCGGCCCACCTGGAACTGGAAAAACATCAACACTGGCCGGCACTGATAAGCAGGAAGGCCTGATAGAACGGGCTGCCAAGAAGTTCGGCAGCGACAATGTTCTGGTGGCCAGCTTTACCAAGGCTGCTGCTGTGGAGCTGGTAGGGCGTAACCTGCCGATGGAACGTGGTAACGTAGGAACTCTACACAGCCTGGCGTATCGCGCTATAGGCAGACCTGAGATAGCGGAGAAGCCTCCCCTGGTCAACGAGTGGAATGAGGCACACCCGCAATGGGCTCTGGGAGGCGGCTCTCACGATATCGACGATCCGTATAACGACATGAACGATTCAGGCGACGGAGACGATCCGTTCCAGGAACTGAACAGACTGCGGGCGTTGATGGTGCCCAAGGATCAGTGGCCTGATAGTGTCAAGGCGTTTGCGGATAGATGGGGACAGTGGAAACGTTGGCACGGGGCTGTCGATTTTACGGATATGATAGACATTGCCGCCCATGATTGCGAGATTGCCCCCGGGTGCCCGTCTGTAGGATTCTTCGACGAGGTGCAGGACTTCTCCAAGCTGGAGATAAGCCTTGTCAGGACCTGGGCCGAGAATATGGAATACGTAGTCATGGCTGGTGACGATGACCAGGGCATATACAGCTTCAAAGGGGCCTCGCCTGATGCCTTCCTGAACCCTCCTATCCCGGAGGAGCACAAGACCGTACTGCGGCAGTCGTATCGTGTCCCTCGTGCCATACACAAGCTGGCCTCGACGTTGATCATGGACGTCAGCCGCCGAGAGCCAAAGGAGTATATGCCTCGTGACGAGGACGGCTGTGTGTATTCCCTCACTGATGGCAATTACAAGTATCCCGAGCCACTTATGGATGATATGGAGCGTCACTTGTCTGCTGGTAAGACGGTGATGATCCTGGCGAGCTGCTCCTACATGCTGCAGCCGACGCTTCAGGTGTTACGGCGTCTGGGGATACCCTATCATAACCCGTACCGCCGATCCCGTGGTGACTGGAATCCGCTGCGTGCTGGTGGATCCGGCAAGGTATCGTCATCAGAGCGGCTGCTCTCTTATCTTCGCCCGGTGCCCGAGGTTTGGGGCGATGCTGCACGGATGTGGACGATAGAGGATTTGCGCCGCTGGTCGGACATGATCCAAGCTGACGGCACGCTGGCCAGGGGAGCCAAGGGTCTGATCAAAGCGTCTGCCATGGACACGGATTACCCCCTCGATCTTCCTGACTTGCTGGAGTGGTTCGAGCCTGATGTCCTGCTGGATCTGATGGCGACGAATTATCCGCTGGAGTGGTTAGAGCATAGGCTGCTGGCAGCCAAGGCCAAGGCACTGGAGTTCCCATTGACAGTGGCCAGGGAGAGAGGGGCGAAGGCGCTGTGCTCTCAGCCTCAAGTAAAAATTGGGACAATACACTCGGTCAAAGGCGGAGAGGCCGACGTTGTATATCTTTTCCCTGATATCAGCCTCAAGGCTGCGGTCAACCGGGAGGAAAGCCCAGAGGAGAATGATGCTTTGATACGGACGTTCTACGTAGCTGTGACCAGGGCGAGGGAGACGCTGGTAATATGTGGGCCGGCTACGTATTCGGCGATGGAACTGCCGGAGAGTGTGGGATGAAAAAGGCAAAGCCGATAATTCCATACGCTGGCTCAAAGTGGCGAATAGCTGATTGGATTATCTCCTACATACCTGGTCATCAGGTTTACGTTGAGCCTTACTTTGGCAGCGGTGCGGTGTTCTTCAACAAGGTTCCTGCCCGGGCTGAGGTCATCAACGATCTTTGTGACGACGTTGTAAACCTGTTTCGTGTCATCCGGGAGAGAGCTGACGAACTGGTGGCCGCTGTGGAGATGACCCCATGGGCCAGGGCAGAATACGAGCTGTCTTATATACCTGTGGAGGAGCCAATTGAGAAGGCGCGACGTTTTATAGTCCGTTGCCGCCAGGCGTTTGGTACCAAGAAAATCCACCGCACTGGGTGGCGTAGGATTGGGCCGAATTTCAGCACAAGCGATTATCACATCTATACTCCGGAGTGGCGCAAGTTGCCGGCAAGGATATATGAGGTAGTTGATAGATTGAAAGATGCTCAGATCGAGAGCCTGCCGGCGCTGGAGGTTATAGAACGGTTCAGAGGTCCGGAAGTGCTGCTGTATCTGGATCCGCCATATCCTCTTGATACCAGGGGCAATAAGAAGATGTATGCCTTTGAGATGACAGACGCTGATCACGTTGAGCTGCTCTCTTTGCTGGATCTCCACCCGGGCCCGGCAATGATAAGCGGATATCGCTGTGATCTTTACGACGACATGCTGTCAGGATGGCAGAGAGTGTCACGCGGGGCCGTGGCCCAGTGTGGGAAGCGCAGGGTTGAGAGCCTGTGGCTAAATCAGTCATGCGTTGAGAGGCTCGGAAGTTTTCTTAATTTTCAGGAAGGAGCATAAGCATGAACGAGCAGGATCTATATTCAAAAAAGATCAGACCATGGATGCAGGCCCAGGAAGCAGCAGGACGGTTGTTCTGGTTCAAGGTGCACGGTGCTGGATATCAGCGGTCAGGGGTGCCGGATTTGATCATATCTATCAATAGTCTATTCCTGGCGATAGAGTTGAAGTCCCCCGAAGCGAGAGGGAAAGACGCTGAGCCGACAAAGGCACAGAGCACATGTATGGCCAGCATAAGAAAGGCCGGCAGAGGAATTACATCTGTAGCTCAGTCACTGGAAGAAGTTCAGAGAATTATAAGCGAAGTGGAGGTATTGAAACATGTTCAATGAACAAGGGGCGGTGTCCATGCTGATGATAGCCGAGCGGCGCCTGGATATGATCTATCCCAACGGGGCGCTGTCCTGGGCGGAGGAGTTCGCTCACGATCTCTATAAGCGCCTGATGCTGGCGGCTGACTGGATTGATGTGGCGTTCCGCAAGCGGAACATGGCAGCGTTTCAGAAGAGCTTGCAGCTATATGAGACTGCCGCTGAGGCACTGTTCTCGGCATATCGGAATAAGGATAACGTTGTCCCTGAACAGGGCAATTTGTTGGAGGGGGTAGGCTGATATGAGAGAGATTAAATTTAGGGGCAAAGATATGTCCACAGGTGCATGGGTATATGGAGGATTCCACAAACACCAGACCATGACTCCCAGTCCTGTCAATCTAGGAAACCCGGAGAAGTTAGAGTATGTGCATTTAATCATCGAAAGCGGATTCAGCGACTGGAATATGCCAAAGCCTATACTGGCGCATGCGGTTGACCCTGAGACTGTCGGGGAGTATACCGGTCTCCATGACCGGAAGGGTAAGGAGATATTCGAAGGGGATATAGTTGTGTCGAAACAGCATGACCCAAAGACATTTCAAGTCTCATTTATTGACGGCGGGTTTTGTGGCGCTCATCCAAAAACTAACGAATGGCTTGCTGACCTATATCACTTTTATCCCTCTCCCGGTTGCTGTATTGAGATTATCGGCAATACCCACGATAACGCAGAAAAAGAGATCATCGCAGAGCAGAAGGAGGTATCCACCGATGGCTGAATTATCACCGAAGAAACTTGTCGCGTTGCGGAACCTAGAGGGATTGTCAAAATTATTCCCTGATGGAACCGACATCGTTATCAGCCGAAGAGAGCTTAATGCTCTGCTGGATATGAGTGAGGAGTGCTTGAGGCTGAGAGAGGAACGTGAGGGGCAGAGGGTGGCGACAAAGGTTGCCATGGACGTAGCAGATATGTGTATGGCCGATGAAGATACTATGAGGCTACGGGAGGAGCTTGCAGCGGCACGGGTGAATGTGCAGGAGTCAGACAATCTATGCAAACGAGTGAGAGAGGCAGAAAGAGCACTCGAATTAGGCAGCTATCTTTTGGCCGGTTTTACTTATCCTCCAGGAGCCAGTTCAGAGATCGGAAGAGATAGAGGCGCATGCTGCAAGGCATGGATTAAATCCCTGATGGATAATGGCAAAAAATTTCTTTTGCAGGAGGAGGCCTCCGCCGATGCGTAAAGCAATCTATTTCCTACGGCTGATAGGACGCTGCTTCTGGCTGCTGGTTGTGCTGATCCGACTGGCGTGGACGGGGAAGATTTTCGAGGAGGATGAGGAGTGAGACTACTGGATCTATTCAGCGGCATAGGCGGCTTCTCACTGGCAGCGGAATGGACGTGGGGCAAGTGCGTGACGGCAGCGTTTTGTGAGACGGATACGTTCTGCCGGCAGGTTCTCCGTAAAAACTGGCCTACATGGACAAACACCATGCCGATACCCATATTCGGTGATATCAGGACTTTGGAGGTAGAGCAACTTGAACAGCTTGGAGCAATTGACATTATTACCGGAGGATTCCCCTGCCAGCCGTTCTCCGTTGCCGGGCAGCGACGAGGCACGGAGGATAACCGCTGGCTCTGGCCGGAGATGCTTAGAGTTATATCGATCGTCCGGCCCCGTTGGGTCATTGCTGAGAACGTTGCTGGTTTCGTCAGTATGGTGCAGTTCGATAGTGTTCCTCCGGTGGACGACCAAGGCGCTGCTATCGGAGAGGTTGGAGACGTATACACTCGTTTGGGACGAGGCGTTTGCAACGAAGCGGTGGCGTCTCTCGAAGCGGAGGGATATACTGTCCAACCGCTTATTATTCCAGCTTGCGGTGTTGGTGCCCCGCACAGACGCAACAGAATATGGATTATGGCCCACTCCCAGAGCGAACGACAGCGAGAAGCGAGGGAATATAGCGAACGATCCCCGGAACGGCCTGCCTGCAGCAGTGCTGTATCCCACTCCGAGACGGGGAGACGGAATGAGTTCGCCACTCAGGGACCCAGAGAATATCACAGGCGGGGGCAGAGGACGTCTGGAGGACGTTGTTGCCCTCCTGCCCACACCGAAAGCGAGAGATTACCGAACCGGAGACAGACCAGAGAACAGGCGCGCCCGCAAGAGACGGACAGGGGAGAGAACACGACCGCCGGATCTGAACGATGTTATGGCGCCTGGTGGGCATCTGAACCCGGAGTGGATAGAGTGGCTTATGGGATACCCGATGGGGTGGACAGAATTAAGTCGCTCGGAAACGCCATAGTTCCGGAGGTGGCATATCAGATTATGAAGGCCATAAAGGAAGTTGAGGAGGTATCAGCGTGAGCATGGATGCAGAACATATAGCAAGGGCACAGCAGGCGCTGCAGGAGCGCGGCGAGTATAAGACGACCGACGGCAGGTCCATCATGGAACTGGACGAGAAGGAAGCTAAACTCATCCGGTTTATCCGGGACCTGGGGCATGGTGACCTCCGGGTATCTGTCCGGGACAGCCTGCCCTCCTACATCGAGAAAGCGGTAGAGAATATCAGGCTTTAGGCGTATAATATAAACAATCGAATATTCGACCTACCTGAACAAACAGGCGGTCGCTTGAAGCTCCTTAACAGGGGTGGATTGCGATCGCCTTTTTTATTACCCAGAATTGTGAACGATATGCCTGAAATATGGCAATATGCGTCTGAAAACGTGAACGATATACCCGAATTTGCGAACGCTTGG
>JAQVUQ010000098.1 GCA_028699365.1 bacterium
GCTTCGCTGGCATTGCTTGGGAAAGGAACAAAGCTGACCGTTCTGGCCGGGAAGGCCGGCTGGAGCAATGTAAGGGCTGCGGATGGCCGTGAAGGCTGGGTCGGCACCTCCTTTATCAGTATCAGGTCTGCGGAAAACGCCAGCCGTAGTGGCCGCCGGCCGGACAGTATACTCGAATACGCGCAGAGATGCCTGGGCATTCCGTATGTATGGGGTGGATCATCGCCGTCCGGCTATGATTGTTCCGGATTCGTTCAGGCTGTTTTTCGTACCGCCGGTATTAAGTTGCCCAGGGTATCCTTCGAGCAGTTTCGCGAAGGGCAGCCGGTTGATTTCAACGACCTTCTGCCCGGAGATGCAGTATTCTTTTCCACCTATGCTTCCGGAGCCTCGCATGTCGGCATATACATAGGCAATGATTCATTTATCCATGCCTCCTCGGCTGCCGGCAAGATCACCACCACCAGCTTCACGTCTTATTACAGGACACATTTTATTGGTGCCAGACGTTATATTCTATGATATACTGGCGCTAATACCTTTTGGGGAGGACCGATTAAGTTGAAAATAAGAATAGTTCTTGTTAACGTGCTATTGTCCGTAATCTTTATGTATGCCTTGGCAGGCAGAGCTGAAGCGCAACTGAGCAAAATTTTTCGCATTCCCACCATTGATACCGTCTGTAACGGCAGCTATTATCTCGATTTCGGCGCCGACGGGAGTATTAATGATCTGGACAGTTCCTACAAATATATAAACACGGAATTCGGCTACAGCGACAGGTTTGAAGGAGGCGTAGACATCGATCTGGATGACGTGTCCAGATCGCTGATCAATGCCAAATATCTCGCGTTATCCAATAAGGACCGGAGTTTCGGGGTGGCCTTGGGTTTATACGATATGTCTTCGGACAGGATAGCGACTCCATTTATAGTGACCGGCTATAATATCTCCAAATACAGAGTCCATACCGGTGTCATGCGTCAGGATCAAAAGAATCAGATATTTGCGGGTATTGACGGAAGACTGGGCGATAAATTCCTGCTGAAAGCGGATCATATAGAGGGAGAGAGAAACGTCACCGCCGTCGGGCTGGGATATAACGTTACCGATCGTGCAGGGCTTACTCTGGGACATATCTTTCCCAATGCCGGCGGCAAAGGGCTTGCCGCACTGGAGTTGGCTTTATTGTTCAGCGAGAAAAGAGGTCTGACTGCCAGCGTGGCTGTTCCCGATGGCGGAGGGGACACATTCTTCAGCATACTGCTGACGCATACCTGCTCATATGCCGGCATGAAAAAGGCATCTGACTGAGAGAGACACACTGAAAGAGATGCATGAGAACTGAACTGGTGCCGAAGGTCGGAGTCGAACCTGTATTGGCGAGCATCAACTATTATAGCAATCTCTATATCTGTTATACTGAAACCCGCATAAATAGCGGGTTTTAGTGTTTCTTGGTGCTTTTATCACGGCGTATATATAGGGCTGCAGTTTGCATTGGACTTCAGACCCTATGTATAATTGATATAGGGGCTAGGAACAAAGTATGGATTAAACCGCCTGAAGAGCCCTTGGTAATTATAACGTTAAGCCCACTATCCTGATTGCATACTGTAACCGGTATGGAGGCTATACATGAAATCCTTTATCCACATTATCAAGTATATATCGTATAGCAGCATGGCAATAATGATACTGAGTTGCTTCTTGAGGTTTAATTATCTGACCATGTACTCTTATCCCGGTTATATTCAGCTATATGGAATAATCGATTGCTTTGATGACTACGCTTTTATATACGCTATTATTATGCCCTTGCTTGCTGCTGTTTCGATAATATCATTCATTCGATGCAGGCTAAGACCTAAGGTCTCTGCATATGATGAAAAGCTCGTGGATGATAAAGGAGTGGATATATGGTCTCTTGCAATATGGTCCATCCTTTTGTTCGTGTCGGCTTGCTCTATTACTAGTGCCGCTAGCGGAAGCTGGACAGCCTGTGCAATACCGTTGCCGGATAGGTCAGGAGAGATAATCCATATGCGTAGGGATATCAATCCTTCTTTCTTTTCAGACATAGAGCAAGGGATTATGTTTAAAACTGAATTACATAGAGATAGCATACGATTGTTAGGCCTTGGTTATTCATCCATGATTAACGTTTACTGGCATAGCCGAGTTAACGAGAGGGGGCCGTATCTTGAGCTTAAGTCAAGGTTTATAAGCGCTGCCAAGGCACCGGAAATCAAGTTCAAGGCACGACCGGATCACTTTTTTGATGCCCGATGACTCTGCAAATACCTTCTGGAAACCTGAACGGAATAAGGAAGATAGGAAGGCGATAAGATGACGAGGTATAGATGGGTGCTGCTGGTATTGGTGGCGGCAATAGTATTAAGCGCTGTTTCCAATGCCGGTGCTTCTGCTCTACACGATGCAGCAAGAGCGGGAGACCTGGTAAAAGTTAAGCAGCTGCTTGGTAAGGGTGCTAATGTAAATGCGAAAACCGATAGTAAAGAGACGCCGCTGCACTTCGCTGCTGAGAAAGGTTATACCCAAATAGCTGAATTGCTGCTGGATAAGGGCGCTGATATTAATGCGAGAGATAATGGCGGTCTTATCCCTTTGCACTGGGCAGTATTGAACGGTCGCACAGAGACAGCCCGTTTACTACTGAATAAGGGTAGTGCCATTAATGGTAGAGACGGAAACGGTACTACGCCATTGCACCTAGCGGCACTTGCAGGCTGCACCGATACAGTCGTCCTATTGTTGAGTAAGGGCGCAGATGTGAATATGAAAGAATACTGCGGTTATATGCCGCTGCATTATGCGGCAAGAACGGGTAAGACAGAGACAGGCAAGCTCTTGCTAAATAAAGGCGCTAAGATTGATGTTAAGGCTAATAACGGCAATACACCATTGCACGAAGCGGCATTTATGGGCAACACAGAGATAGCCAAGCTGTTGATTGAAAAGGGCGCTTCTGTGAATATAAAGAACAATTATGGCAGAATACCGCTGCATGAGGTAGCAGTTAATGGCAGTATTGGTATAGCCAAGCTATTGATAACTAAGGGCGCTAATGTAGATGCTAAGGACAATGACGGTAAGACGCCGCTGTATGTGGCGGCAGGGAGGGGCTATATCGAGAAAGTTAGGCTACTGCTGGATAACGGCGCTGATGTAAAGGCGAAGGATGATAACGGCGTGACGCCGCTACATATGGCTGCTCAGAAAGGCCATCTCGATATAGTTAAAGTATTGCTTGATAAGGGAAGCGAAGTAAATGCTAGGAACTATGACGGGGTGACACCGTTGCATTGGGCATCTGATAACGGACATACCGGGATAGCAAAGCTATTGTTGGATAAAGGTGCCGATGTGAATGCCAAAACCTGCTATGATAACACACCGCTGCATTTTGCAGCATTGTCCGGTCAAAGCAGCGCAGTTAAGCTGCTGTTGGATAGCGGTGCTGAGTTGAATATCAAGGATGACGAAGGCTATACTCCATTGCATTGGGCAGCTATATATGGCTACAGTGAAACCACCAGTTTATTACTAAGCTATGGCGCTGATATGAAGAGCAATGATAATAACGGCTATACGCCGCTGCATACGGCAGCATGGAAGGGCCGCACCGAAATAGTCAAGATACTGCTGAGTAATGGCGCTGATATCAAGGCCAAGACCAATAAGGGCAAGACGCCGCTCTGCGTAGCCATTGAGAATAAGCAAACCACGACTGTTGCTCTGTTGCGCCAGTATGGCGCTAAAGAATAACCATACCTCGTTGATACGACACGGCACACGGCCTCCTCTAAGTAGAGTCTGTTGCCACCAAATAGAGTGAAACCACTCTTGCTCAAACCCAACGGTCTTCACTATTTTTGCATTAAAGGCTGAAGAACGGGAAAGCCCTGAAACCTGCATGAGAGCTGAACTGGTGCCGAAGGTCGGAGTCGAACCGACATGGAGTCACCCCCAACGGTTTTTGAGACCGTCGTGTATACCTATTCCACCACTTCGGCACTGAAGGAAATTATAACCCGAGGCCAACCTTTAGTCAACCGCGACAGCGTAATAAAATGTATAACTAACCCTGCCACATTTTGCCGTCGTCCATGGCAAAGCCCTCAACCATATAATTGACGACGTGTATGATTTCTTCCACGCGATATGCCATACCGGCAACGGCATTGCTCTTGTGTTTGTCGTTGCACAGGCCTTCGATATAGGCTACCCGACCTATAACCTCGACTTCGACTTTTTTATACAGGGAAGCGGCGTTTTCCTGACGGTAGCGCTCGTGTCCCATCATCATCTCCTGATAAACTTTGACGGCGATAAATTTATCATCATCATGGTGCAAGGGAGACAATGCCAGTTGATTCGATATCTTATGTATAAACAGGCGATCTTTGAAGTGCCTGACAACTATATCGGCCTCGTCGATCTCTCTGGACATGTTGACGGTTCCGGTGATATAGACCTTGCTGTTGAACGCCGCAACTTTTATATTACCAGCATACAGCTTGTCACTGGCATCGAGCACGACTTTTATGCTCTCGCCGATATGAAAGTCATGAAGCCTCTGGTTGATCTCGGTCTTGCCTGCGCTCCGGTAATGGTGGGCAAGTTTCTTCAGCACCGGCGATACGCTGATGTCCGAGGTGAGGTGGAACTCATGAGTGCCGTCCGGGGTATGGTTCCTGACAATCCTCTGTCTGATAAGATCGGCAAGTGCATCCTTGACCTCCTGAAGGCTGCGGTTGCTTTTGCGAGCCATCTCTTCGGCTGTCAGAGGATGCTTGGTCTCATGCAAAAGATTTATAATATCGAGCTTGGGGAAGGTATTGACCGCCATCTTAAGAATGAACTCCAGTTCCCTGTCCATGGTCACAACCTCCTTACATTATTGTTGTACCATTATGGGTTCCTGGTATATAGGCAAGAGCGTCAAGACTGCGAACGTTACAACAACTATACGAAAATTATAGCATCGGCTGGAAAAAAAAGCCACAAAACGATATATGTGAAAATCGCAAAGACGAGCAGGCGCACAAGCTTGCGTGTTGACATCCTATAGGCGATATATTAAAATAGGTAGGTCATTAGCAACGGGAGAGGTAAAGGTATGAGAACTTACTCGGCAAAACCGACCGAGATTAACAGAAAATGGTATGTAGTCGATGCCACGGATGTGCCTTTGGGGCGCTTGGCATCAAAGGTTGCATCAGTTCTGATGGGCAAGCATAAACCTGTCTTTACGCCCAGTATGGATACGGGAGATCACGTTATCGTCTTGAATGCATCCAGAGTCCGGGTTACCGGTAACAAGGCTGCTGATAAGATATACTATCGTCATTCCCAATATCCCGGCGGATTGAAGGAGATAACCTTCGAAAAGCTGATCGTCAAGCAGCCGGAAAGAATTATCGAACTGGCCGTTAAGGGTATGTTACCCCACAACAGGCTGGGACGAGCCATGTATCGCAAACTGAAGGTCTACAAAGATGCGAAGCATGAACAAGAGGCCCAGAAGCCGGAAGTAATGGAGATATAGATCTCTATCAAAAGTATTAACGATTTATGCATGCAGGCAATCGGTATTTTAGATATCGCCTTATTGCGATGCGGGTTTAAAAAGGAGTGGATTGAATTTGGCGCGGACTAAAGCTGCAGCAGCAGTTAAATATTACGGCACCGGGCGGCGCAAAGAGGCGATCGCCAAGGTCTGGCTGTTACCGGGAACCGGTGAAATAACGGTGAACGGCAAGCCTCTTCGTGATTACGTGGGGCGTGATACGCTGGCAATGATCGTTAAGCAGCCTCTGGTGGCAGTGGCTATGGCCGATCAGTTCAATGTTGTCGCCAGGACGCTTGGCGGCGGGGTCTCCGGCCAGGCCGGGGCCATACGTCACGGTATCGCCAGAGCGCTGGTATCTTCTGATGAGACCATGCGTACGGTATTGCGACGGGCAGGATTTCTTACCAGAGACCCTCGCGAGAAAGAACGTAAGAAATACGGTCTTAAGAGAGCCCGCAAGGCATTCCAGTTCTCTAAACGATAAGAGTAAAGTATATACGGACCGAACAAAAGGCCGCATACATTGTATGCGGCCTTTGTGCGGTATTCGTCGGTGTGGAGCAAGGCGTCACAGGTCTGTTTAGGCATGTGTTTTGCATGAAGGCTGCAGAATTGTGCAGAAGAGCATCCGCCCGGCGAGGAGATAGGGTTTTGTTACAATCTCGTATTAAAATGTATATCGCTGCAGCACTGATGCTGTTGCTGATCCATTCGCCTGCATTCGGTGGCAGCGACTCCTGCCGTGTGAAGAAAGAAACCAGGACCGGTAGATATGACGTTGTTGTCTGGGCCAAACGATGCCTGGGCAAGCCTTACGTTTGGGGCGGCAACGGCAGAAGAGGTTACGATTGCTCCGGCTTTGTCAAGGCTGCCTGCAGTAGCAGCGGCATACGGCTGCCCAGATCCTCGGCAGAGCAGTACAGGGTAGGCACTCCGGTAAGCCGCAGCGGCCTGCGTCCGGGCGACAGGGTCTTTTTCAGCACTTATCGTCGCGGGCCGTCGCATGTGGGCATATACATAGGCAACGATAAATTCATCCACGCATCCTCTTCAAAGCGACGTATTACCATAGATCGCTTATCATCCCGGTATTACAGGACACGCTATCTCGGTGCCAGGCGGTAGAACTGGCGCGGTTGCGCTTTTCGGGCACGCTTGTTGGTTGCTGGTTGTTAGTTGTTGGTTCAGGATTCCCATGTAAGCCTGAACAGGTCCAACATACACCGTTCCTGAAAACATAACGACTGGTCTGCCCTTCTGTTTGCGCTTGCATAAATATCCATCAGCATGTATAATTATACGGTATTATTGATTGGAGTTGTGAGAACATGGCTGTAAATGCAGGTATTCTGGGCGCTACCGGTTATGCAGGGAATGAGTTGGTGAGGCTGCTCTCCGGACACCCGGATGTTGAATTGACGTATCTATCTTCAGAGAGCTACAAAGGCAGCGAGGTTGCAGCCGTATATCCCGCTCTGTCCGGGATAATCGATATGAGTTATAGGCCGCTGGATATTTCCGCCGTAGCCGATGCTTGCGACGTGGTCTTTATAGCCATGCCCAACGGCGAGGCCATGAAGATGACGCCGTCTCTTCTCTCCGCCGGAGTCAAGGTGGTGGACCTGGGAGCGGATTTTCGTTTCAAGGATTATCGCTTGTATGAAGAGTGGTACGGCATAACGCATCTCAGTCCGGATCTCTGTGCCGAGGCTGTATACGGTCTGACGGAGATCAACAGGGATAGGATTGCTGGAGCCTCTCTGGTAGCCAATCCGGGATGCTATCCTACCAGTGTTCTGCTGCCGGTAACGGCGCTGACACGGCTGGGCCTGATAGATCCCGCCGGCATGGTGATCGATGCCAAATCCGGAGTTTCCGGTTCAGGGCGAGCCTTAAGCCTTGCCAGTCACTACTGTGAAACAAACGATTCCATAACCGCCTACAAAGTGGGATCGCACAGGCATACGCCTGAGATAGAAACCGGCATTCTGGAAACCACAGGGTGCGATTGCACGGTTACTTTTACGCCGCATCTGACCCCTATGACCCGAGGCATTCTCAGCACTGTATACGCCGAGACGGAGGCCAAGAGCGACGAGGAGATACTGAGCGCCCTGGCGGAATTCTATAAGGAATCCAGGTTCGTGCGCCTGCGTCCTGCCGGCAATTACCCGTCCACCAAGAGCGTGTACGGCTCCAATTACTGCGATATCGGGCTCAAGGTGGACAGGCGTACCGGGCGGATGGTTATCGTTTCCGTAATAGATAACCTGGTCAAAGGCGCGGCCGGACAGGCCGTTCAGAACATGAATCTGATGCTGGGATTGCCGGAGGAGCGAGGCCTGGCGGCATCCCCGCTTTACCCGTAAGGTGATATAGGTTGATAGTCGCGGAGGAAAGAAAGATGAGCCGTTACTGTGAGATAATAGCCGGCGGTGTTACTGCACCTGTCGGATTCAAGGCTGCCGGGGTACATTGCGGTATAAAGAAGCGACGCAACGACGTAGCTTTGATCTGTTCCCATGACGTTGCCGTTTGCGCCGGACTCTTTACTACCAATCAGGTCAAGGGAGAGCCATTGATTCTGAGCATGCCCAGAATACGTTCCGGACGATTGCAGGCTATAGTGGCCAACAGCGGCAATGCCAACGTATGTACCGGGGCACAGGGGTTGAAGGATGCCGAAGAGATGGGCGACTTGGCAGCCAGAGGGCTGAAGCTTTCTCCTGAACTGGTGGCGGTGGCTTCGACCGGTATCATCGGTGTGCCCCTGCCGATGGACAAGGTGCGCAGCGGCATTAAAAAGGCGCTGAAAGCTCTCAGCCCTGACGGCGGCAACAGTCCTGCCGAGGCAATCATGACCACCGATACCCGGGCCAAGGAGATCGCCGTCAACGTTACCGTCGGCGGCAGGAGCTTCCGGGTCGGGGGGATTGCCAAGGGCTCGGGAATGATCCATCCCAATATGG
>JAQVUQ010000099.1:0-3321 GCA_028699365.1 bacterium
CTATCTGCCCGCAGACGAGCTCAGCCAGGCCGCCTGTAGCCAGAACGGCCGTCCCTTCGCCCATCTCCTTCAAAAAGCGTCGGGTCATGCCCTCCGCCTGAGCGGCAAAACCGTATATTATCCCCGATCTCAAGCTGTCACCGGTATTGCGCCCTATCGTCGTCAACGGCGCATAAAGATCGACACCCGACAGCCTGGCCGCCCTGCCGTATAAAGCATCCAGAGAGATGCTTATTCCCGGCATGATGGCACCGCCGAGATACTCGCCTGAAGCGGAGACCGCATCCAGGGTGGTGGCGGTACCGAAATCCAGCACCACGGCCGCGCCCCGACGGCGATAGGCAGCCAGCGCATTGGCCAATCTATCGGCCCCCACGTCCGACGGGTGATCGTAAAGAACAGTAAGTCCGCAATCAACGGCGGAGCTGACCAAGAGCGGCTCCAGGCCGAGAGCTTCCCGGCACATGCCCGCCCAGGCCTGGGTAAGGGACGGCACTACACTGCCGATAACCACGGCATCGATGGAGGCAATATCCATATCCCGCATCCGGAGCAGGCCGGATAAGGCAAAGCCCCATTCGTCCGCCGTACGCCATCGTCCGGTGGCTATACGCCAGAAAGCAGCCAGATCGTTCCCATCGTAAATCCCCAGAACGATGTTGGTATTGCCGATATCGACAGTCAACAGCTTTTCGGACATCAATCTACAACCTCTCGTCTCAACAAACAATCTATCAACGGCGCCTCGAACGGCAAGCCGCATAACCGGGTGGCAAAGGCAGCCGCTGAAACCTCCGGCAGAGTGGACCCATCCTCAGCAGCAGTCGTAAGACTGCTACGGTCAGAGCGGTGGGCACTCAGCGCATGATACAATTCGTGAGCAATCACGATATCTTCCAGGTTCACATCTACGGCAGGTAAGCGGTCTCTTATGCTTTCCAACCGGCTGAGTCCATCCCTGTAAAGCTCTATAAACCGTCCCCGGGGGCAGAACGCTCCGCAGATGAGCTTTCCGGCACACATACCGCCTGTTACATAACGTATCCCGATGCCTGCGGTTTCGGCTGTCTCTCTAACGGACAAGCCGGGAAAAGAGGTCACGGTTTTGTCCGCCAGGCTATAACCCTGCAAGACAGCAGCGTCCACTTCCTGCCTGGATACGTTGTTATTAAGCCGGCAGAGAGCCTGATATACCTGCCGCTTCTCCGTCACGCTTCTTTTTCACCCCGGTCGCCTGCGCCCGGGCGGGAAGAGACGCTCTTTATCCGTGGTTCCAGTTTGCGCCTCGGTATCAGAACATAATGCCCGCATCCCTGACAAACGATGCCGATATCGGCACCGGTTCTCGTTACTTCCCAGTTTCTGCTGCCGCAAGGGTGCGGTTTTCGAAGCTCCAGCAGATCACCCTGATGAATAACCCTTATGTCCACAGGATCCGCCCCAGCATGAAGATACCCAGCAGCCAGCAATAGCAGGCAAAATATTTAAACTTGTGGCTTTGCAGAGAGCGGAAGACCAGGAAAATAGCCAGGTAACCGCTGACGGCAGCCACTACTCCCCCTATCAGCAAAGGCAGCCACGCCTCACCGGCCAACTGATGTAAATCCTTGGCCTGGAGAACGGCAGCGCCCGCTATGGCCGGAATGGCCAGCAGAAAGGAGAAGCGTGGAGCGGTTTCACGGCCAAGTCCCAGGAAGAGCCCGGCAGAGATGGTGGCACCGGAACGCGATATCCCCGGCAGCATGGCAAAGGCCTGAGCCAGTCCGACCAGAATAGCGACCCGCGGTGAAACGGAACTCTCAAGGCCGGTAATATCCTCGTTCTTCCGGCTGCCGACATACCAGATCATGACGCCTGTCACCATCAGAAAGGCTGCTGCCGACAACGGTGCCTCAAAAAGCCTCTCAAGCGCACTTTTAAAACTCACGCCTATAACTACAGCCGGCAGCGTCCCCAGCAGCACCAGCCAGGCCAGGCGCCTTTCAGCCGAGGCAGACACAGCCTGACGCCAGTTCTTTCCGGTCAGGATATCCTTGAGGCTGGCACCGAATGCGGCGAACAGATCCAGTATATCGCGCCCGAAAAATGCCACCAGAGCCAGCAGCGTGCCAAGATGCAAGACCGTATCGAAAGCCATGCCGGCCGGCTCCCAGTGAAACAGCTCGGGAATCAGGACCAGATGAGCGGAACTACTGACTGGAATGAATTCCGTCAGCCCCTGAACAAGACCCAGGACAGCAGCGATCAGTTCGTTCAAAAACTTTATCCTCCTAGCAGATACTGATACCGATATTACGCAGACGATGGAGTAACACCGTCTGTATCTCCGCCGCCAGAGACAGCCTGTTAGCCGAGGTTACATCCGCCGTCAACAGCAGTTGCAGCTTACCGGCGCTTATATCCGTAGGCCCGATCAGACAAGGCTTTCCGGAAACATCTTCCCGCCCGGAGAAATCCTCCGCCATGGCGTTCACGGCCTCCCGTACCCTGACAAGGTCACTGTCCGCCGGAACGGCAAAATTGATGGTGAGACGATACGGCCCCCGGGAATAATTACAGGTGGCGATGACGTCGCCGTTGGCAACAGTGCAGATGCGACCGTTGTCATCGCGTATCTTCGTGACGCGCAGCCCCAGTTCGACAACCTCGCCGGATACCGCTCCCAGCGTGACATAATCACCGATGGCAAACTGATCCTCAACCAGAATGAACAGTCCGGAGATAATATCCCGTACCAGTCTTTGTGCGCCAAAGCCTATCGCCAGGCCTATAACCCCGGCACCGGCAAGGATAGGCTGCCAATTTATTCCTAACTGACCCAGGATCATTAATAACGCAATGAAATAGATGAAATATCTGGCGGAGTTTACCAGCAAGCCTTGCAGTGTACTCCGTCGCCGGGCTTTGATGGAAGTGGGACGTTCCTGCTGCCCGACGCTGTGGGTGATGTTCCGGCTGATCACTTTGGCAACAAGCATTACTATGACTTCCGCAGCCACCGCTATCAGCAGAACGATTATTGATTTGGTCAGAATGGCGGTAAAAGACGACATGTTATTTACCCCTTTAATTCAATGCTATCGGACCGCATCCCTCCCGGAAGAGTTTAGCAGCGGTCTCGTCGGAGATCGACTCAAACTGGTCGTAAAACTGGCCGACGGAGAAAAACGTCTCCGAAGACTCCAGACAGATTATCTCATCAAAAAACGGGCGCAACAGCGTCAAGCTGTCCGAGGCCGCCACGGGAACGGCCAGCACCATCTTTCCGGGACGTTCAGCACGCACGGTAAGAGCAGCCGCCTTTACCGTCAGTCCTGTCGC
>JAQVUQ010000099.1:3421-8552 GCA_028699365.1 bacterium
TCTCATCAAAAAACGGGCGCAACAGCGTCAAGCTGTCCGAGGCCGCCACGGGAACGGCCAGCACCATCTTTCCGGGACGTTCAGCACGCACGGTAAGAGCAGCCGCCTTTACCGTCAGTCCTGTCGCTACACCGTCATCCACGATAATAACCGTCCGCCCGCGTAGCGGAACGCTTGGACATCCGTCCCGGAGGCCGGATCGCTGGATATCCATCTCCCGGGACAGCAGCAGACGCCTTCGCTCAAGATATGCGGCGTCAACACGCAGATCTCTTACGGCATCATAATCGATGACTTCACAGCCGGATTCCGATATGGCTCCGATGGCATAATCCTTATTATACGGAGCACCGATCTTCTTCACCAGCACGATATCCATTTCGGCGTTTAAAGCCCTGGCAACCTCAGTGGCAACGACTATTCCGCCCCTCGGAATTGCTACAACAATGCTTTCATCACGCCTGCAGGGTATCAAACGGTCAGCCAACAATCGACCGGCCTCACAGCGATCATGAAACGACACAGAAAACATCCTTTTTCAAACAACTTCGGTCAATGCAATTTTAGCAATACCGGTACATTATGTAAAGATTAACTAAAAAAGAGCCTGATACAGATATAAGCGGTCGGAGCTGCCATTATCAAGCTGTCAAAACGATCGAGAATACCCCCATGCCCCGGCAGAACACCGCCGAAATCCTTTATCGACAGCGCGCGTTTAAGAAGAGACGCAAACAGATCACCGTAAACAGCCGCCAGGCTAGTCGCCAAAACGGAAACAGCCAGCTTCGGCCAATCATGGAAAAGAACACTTCCACTGGTCATCCCCAGCAACAGCGCCAGAGACAAACCTCCCAACAAACCTTCCAGAGATTTATTTGGACTGACGACCGGAAAGATTCGTCTCCTGCCTATCAACGTTCCGACCGCATATGCCCCCGTATCCGTTCCCCAGACGACAAGATAAAGCCAGATGATAATAAAGAATCCCTTATCCCACTCCCGGCCGAGAAACTGCAGACTCCCTGCCAGATCGCGCAACAATACAAGATGAGCCGGCAAAATACCGAGATAGATTACCGTAATAATCGTTACGGAGATGCGTTGGATTATGCTCATATCAGCGCGAAGAACTCCGGCAACGGAAAAGACAAGCCAGAGAAGAACAGGCACCAGAAGGGGTAGAGGTATCTGACCGCCGGCACACAGCTTGGAGACGAGCAGGGCGACGGTTACGCCTGATAGGGTCACAGCAGCGTTGAAGCGGAGACCTCTGTCACGACAGGCCGTCATGAGCTCTCCGGCCGATACCAGAGAGATAAAGACCGTCAGAGAGAAGAAGAACCAATTGCCCTCGTTGGCAAGATAAAGCAACAGAGGGATACCCGCAAAGGCTGTCAGCAATCTTTTATGTAAAGAATTCATACCTGCACGCCGTCAAATACAGTCATCCGCCGTTGTCCGATCAGGACATGGAAGATGCCGGTTTGTTCTCCTGTTCATCCAGGATAAGGTTCACTACACGCTCAAGGTCTTCCGGGGAAAAGAACTTAATAGTCAGCTCCCCAGCCGTGTTACCCGATATACGAACCTCGGTTCCCAGACGATGCTGGAGTCGCTCTATCACATCTGCCGTATTAGGATCCAGACCACGCCCGGATGTTTCACGTGAAACATTCCGCCGGGCCATCTTTTCAGCCTGCCTGGCAGTAAACCCTTTCCGGGCTATCTCCTGAGCCATGCTCAACTGCTTTTCAGGCGGCAGAGAGAGCAGCGGCCGGACATGCCCTTCATTCAAGGTTCCGGTAGCCAGCATCTCCTGAAGTTGATCGGAGAGCGCCAGAAGACGAAGGGTATTGGCCACGCTGGATCTGCTGCGGCCGACTCTGCGTCCCAGCTCTTCCTGGGTATAGCTGAATTCCGTTATCAGCATCCTGTAGGCCCGTGCCGTCTCCACAGGATTGAGATCCTGCCGCTGAATGTTCTCCACCAGGGCCAGCTCCAGCATCTCCTTGTCGGAATAGTTCCTGATGAAAGCGGCTACTCGCTGCAGACCCGCTTTTTTTGAGGCTCTCCAGCGGCGCTCACCGGCCACTATCTGGTAACGGTCACCGATAGGACGCAAAACGATAGGCTGTATGAGGCCATGTTCCCTTATAGATACGGCCAACTCTTCTATGCGGTCATCATCCCAGTATTGTCGGGGTTGATAAGGGTTGGGATCTATCAGGTGCAGCGGGATGTCCCGCGATTCCTTCTCCGAAGAGGAAGCACCGGGAATGAGCGCGCCAAGCCCCCGTCCAAGAACCTGTCTTTCACTCAAAGTCAACGACCTCCTCGGCCAAACGTCTGTAGATATCACTGAGCCAGCCGTTCTTATCATACTCCATTATCGGCTGTCCGAAGCTTGGAGCCTCGCTCAGCCTTACAGAGCGAGGAATCTCCGTCCTAAGCAAATCAGCGTGAAAGAATTTCTCGATCTCCGCGCGAACCTGCTGATGCAGCTTGATCCGTCCGTCATACATATTTATAAGGATATGCTGTCGTGTCAGCCGGGGGTTCAACTCTTTCCTGACCAGATCCAGGGTGGAGTAAAGCTGACTTAGTCCTTCCAGAGCAAAGAATTCACACTGGACGGGGATAATCACCTCACCGGCCACCGCCAGAGCATTAATGGTCAGCAGCCCCAGGGAAGGCGGGCAGTCTATAATGATGAAATCGTAGGAGTGGGTTTCAAATCCGTCCCTTACCGTATCCTTCAAAGCCGCTCCAAGCCGGTATTCACGGTTGTCTATTGTTACAAGCTCGACCTCGGCTCCGGCCAGGTTGACGGTGGCCGGCACAACATCGAGGCCTGGGATCATTGTCTCTACCAGAACCTCCGCCAGAGGAAGTGTTCCTATCAGCAAATCGTAAAGGCAGCAACCCAGCTTGTTACGGTCTATCCCCAAGCCACTGCCGGCATTCCCCTGCGGATCGGCGTCCACCAGCAGAACCCGCTTCCCACTTGCGGCCAGGGCAGCCGACAGGTTTATAGCCGTCGTGGTCTTTCCCACGCCGCCCTTCTGGTTTATAACTACCAGAATTCTGCAGCCGGCAACCGGCTCGGAGGGGGGGACAGCTTCATCGACAGGAGCAGATGTTACGGGTGTGTCCGCAGGATAACTAGACGTAAGGGTATCAATGTCATCCGCGCCCGAGTCTTCATCCGGCTCAGCCGCTGTCGATGATTCTTCCGCATCCCCGCTATTACACTCTGAATCCTCAGCAGCAGCATCCGGCTGCATTTCAGAAAAAACCGGCATGCCGTCATCTGTCACGACATCGTCAAACAATTCTTCCAGGGCTTTCGGGGCCGCAAGTTCTTTCAAATCCGCGTTCTCCGATGTTTCACGTGAAACATCGGTCGTATTGTCAGGAGGACCGTCGGTGGGGCAGACACATGGGTCTGCCCCTACGGATTCCGGACATACAACAGCCTCACCGGCTGCAGGGCTTTTTTTTTGAAAAATAGCGGAGAGACGCTCAAGAAATCTTTTGATAGACACCATATAGCTCCACAAGCAAAGTTAATGTCAACATTATATCACAGACAGAGGGATGTTTCACGTGAAACAAACCCTAGCGCACGTAGGGACGATAGAAGATTTGGCAATACGTAGGGGCGCACCTGTGTGTGCGCCCGGCCCAAGTTATGCGCCCGCTTGATCATGGCAGATAAACAAATCAGAACGATATTTCATCGGTAATCCGGGTTTTCCCGGTCCAGTTCCCATTGGGCCGGGTTATTGGTAATGTATTCCCGGGCACGGTTCAATTCGTCGTCATCACGGATGATATGTTCATAATAATTGCGTTGCCATAATCGTCCGGCGAAGGGTTGCCACCCATGCCGTTTGACACAGCAGATATATTCATTCGTTGTCATGGTTTTAAACCATTGAACAATTGCCGGTAGGGGCGCACCTGTGTGTGCGCCAGGTTCACATTGTGCGCATCGTGGATCTGGGCAGACACACAGGTCTGCCCCTACGATAATGACAATGCCATGAAAATGGTTCGGCATAACCATGTATTCATCGTTTTTCGCAAAGGAAAATTTGTTGCTCAATTTACCCCACCATCGTTCAATCATCCTCCCAACATCATTCGCGACCATTCGTCCGTCCGTCACATCCCCGAACAGGCATTCCCGGTTTTGCGTACAAATGGTGATGAAATACGCTCCAGCCTGCGAATAATCGTATCCCTTCAAGCGGATAGACCGGCGATTGTGTCGTAGCTTGTTACGGTAGATTGTCACGTAAATTCGATCCCTGCCTATAATACTGGGCGGCCACAGGGGCACACGCCTTCCAATCTATACCGCATCTACACAGACCGATGAGATGTTTCACGTGAAACAATCCTTGCTTACAACGGCCGCTTATTAGGTATCCCGGTGCGACGCGGATACGTTTTCGGGGTAGGGGAGAGCTTAGTTATATCCAGAATATAGCGCTGTTTCTCACCGATAGCGACCTTGGTCACCCAGATATCCCCACCGTGAAGAACCTCCAGCGCATGGGAGGCCTCAGCCAGATCAACAGCGTAATCAGGGCCTTTCATAGCAAGCAGGTGTCCGCCTACCCGGAGAAACGGCATGGACAGCTCCAATAAGACATTCATTTTGGCCAGCGCCCTGGCCGTTACCATATCATATTTGCCTCGAAAAAGCTCATCGTGCCCAAAATCCTCGGCCCGGCCCTCCATAATAACAACAGGGGCGGTTCGTAAACCGTCCCTGCCCAGGCCCAGTTCAAGCACCATATTCTTTAAGAACCGCACCTTCTTGCCGTTGGCCTCCAGCATGTGAATCTCCGTCTCCGGCAGAAGAATCGCCAGCACGATACCCGGCAGACCGGCTCCCGTGCCGATATCGAGAATCTTTCCGGCCTTCGGAATGCTTTGCAGGGTCAGCAGAGAGAGAGAATCCACAATATGCGCTCCGAGGATCTCGGTCACACCATCGGCACCCGTCAGGTTATAGACTCTGTTCCATCGCTCCAGTTCGGCAGCGTAGTGCAAAAGCCTGGTCGTCGCCTCATCAGACAGAGAAATACCGAGCTTGCCGGCCGCCGATACCAAAAAA
>JAQVUQ010000100.1 GCA_028699365.1 bacterium
GTCCTATGGAAGAGAGCGATATCAGGGAATTGCAAAAGATGGGCTGCCCCTTAGTCGTAATTGATGATATTTATCTTAACATGGATGTTCCCACAGTCTTATTTGATAGTGCGGAGATGGCCTGTTTTGCTACCAGAGAAATGATACGGAAGGGGCATAGCAAGGTAGCGCTGGTTGTTAGCCAGAGACTGCCGCTTGATCCACGTATTAAGAGAGGGAGGGAGAGAATGTGGGAGGGATATAGCAAGGCGATAATAGAAGCTAAACTTGATTTCTTGGAAATGGTAACCAAATACGTTAAAGATAACGATAAGGGAATAGCTGATATCGTGGTGGATAAACAGGCTGTTTTGCAGGAAGCTACGGCGCTGGTCATAGCCGGTGAGTGGCTGTCACAGGGATTGTATGATTATTTGAACCAGAAGGGTAAGGTAGTGGGTAAAGATATCGACCTTTTCATACTTACCGCCGTTCCTGTAAATATACCTGGTGCCGAATTTATCTACGTGCCGTTAAAGCTGCAGGGAAGGAGAGCTTTTGAGAAGCTGGTAGATCAAATTAACGGTATGGAATTTAAACGCCAGGAAACTTTGCCAACGGAGTTGGGCGTAGCGGTATGCTGATATTACAGCGAATAATATCGCCGGGGTGGTAAGGAAACAAAAAATTATGGAGGTGCAAAGATGATTATCAAGCATGAGAGACATAGTAGGACGACAACAGGTTTTACTCTTATCGAACTATTAGTGGTTATTGCTATCATTGCTATATTGGCATCTATACTTTTTCCAGTATTCAGTCAGGCGAGAGAGAAGGCCAGGCAGGCCACTTGTGCGAGCAATCTCAGACAGGTGGCAATGAGTGTAAGGATGTATGCCGAGGATAATGATGAATATTTGCCTTCAGCCGCAAAACAGTATAGGGTCCCTAACAGCGGCCAAAACGTTTATTGGCCCAGTTATATCGGTTATTATTATCTTGGATCAAAGCGATTAGCGACTTCTAAAGACCAGCGGTATATGCAGGCTTGTCCTTCCGATAAAGACCCCAGTCTGAGTGCGGGGACTGTCTCTACCTATGGTCTGAACGTCTATCTGAACCTTTACTATACTCCTCTGACCGATATAGAAAGACCGACTGAGACATTGTTGCTGGCTGAGGCTGATGGCGGCAGGGAAGTCGGCGGTTCCAGCAATCCGGTTATCTATCTGCATAGTAGCGGTGTGAATATAGCCTTTGTCGATGGACATGTTACATGGATGCGGGAGCCATTGCCCGATATCAGCAATGATCTCTGGCATGTTCCTTAAGTATAGAGCATTTAATAATAAAAACTGTTAACGCAAAGGGGATGAGTGGGTATGATTGATGGCAATGAAATACGACATTCAGGCATAAGGATTACATGGAGAAAAGCAAGGAAACGAATATTGAGGGACACAGCGATAATACTTTCAGGTTTAGCGCTGGCATGTACATTTTGTTATACAGTTCAGGCTGCGGAAAAGGCAGTGGTCGCCTGTGTTACTAACGGTCCTCGCAATATATGGAATAGTAGTTACGGTGATCCTTTTCCGGTGAAGATGATTATCAGGGACTTGGCCGATATGGGGGTAAACACGGTTATCTTTTTCGAGCAAAATGGCCGGGGAGGTGCTTTTTTGCACCCTACCAGGGTGGCGTATGCTCAAACAGAAAAAGATCGTATGAAGGGCCGGGATTTCCTGAAAGAACTATTGGAAGAAACAAAACGATATGATATGAAAGTATGGTTGGCCTGGACCACTCCATCAGGTAAGTATCCCGGCACTGAGTTCGCCGGCTTGAATGATGCCGGGGTTATGAAGATCTATAGGGATGAAATAGAGGAGATAGGTAAGAACTATGGGGGGTATAAAAACCTGGCCGGTATTGTTTGGCATGAAGCCAATTGCAGTGAGGCTTATGACGGACACAGGGACGATATAAAGGAGTTTACTGAGTTTTGCCGGCAGCGTTTTGGCGAAAAGTATGAGAAGGCTAGTATGCCCTCGGTCGATCCTGAAGACAAGTGGTGGCGCAGGTTCTATCTTTACCGGATAAATGTCATGAGTAACTTTGTGGAAGCGGCCAGGAAAGCCGGGGATAAATACGGTTTGAAGGTGTCTCTTTTAAGCTATATCATCGAGTCGTTTTCCGGCGAGAGCTGGCGATGGGGCTATGATCCGGTAAGCCTGGAGAAGATTTGCAATAACCAGTGGTACGCCGGCTATCTTGTTGAAGCAGCCAAACCCTATCAAACCATTAACGGTGCCTGGATTGATTTTGGTCCCAGCTATAAAGGACAGATTATGCCGAGAAATTATTCTTCCGCTTTTCATGGAGGGGCGGTGAGCTTTTTTGAACATCGGTGGCCCATTTATATAGAAGCAATGCGTGCGTACTATTCTGCCAACAAGAGCTTTACGGAACGGTACGGTGACGTATACAACGGTTACCTCGGGCAGGGGGATAAGGAACTCTCTCTTTTCTACGGCAAAGAGAACATGAAGAACTGGCTTGCCCTGATGGCTGATTGGCAGGGTGGAGAGAGTCGTAGCAGCGTTGCCGTAGCAGTCAATCCTGTTCCGTTTGTAATGAGATATCCTTATGCACCCGGAGTTGAGTATGATAAGAAGGTCAGAAGCTTGATGGAAGGACTGACGCAGTCTCAGGATGTAGACGGCCTGGTCATGGGCAGCAAGTTTTCCTTGGACCCTGCCAATCTGCTCAAATACCGTCTGATCATCATGCCTGAAGACATGGGGAGCGGCTTGAGCGATGAAATGGTGCAAAGCCTCAAGGGGTATATGAATAAAGGCGGCAGGCTGCTGGTGCTGTCCACTGCGCTGCTGCAAAGCAAGCCCGATCTGACCGGAGAGAGAGATCTGACGGAAGATCTCTGTGGAGTAAGCATAACCGGAAGCCGGACACCCGGCTATGTGCGTCCGGCAGGTGCACCGGCTGCCCCGGACGGAGGCAAGTTCTGGGCTTCCGGGGTGATGAACCTTAAGGTAACCGGTGGAAACGTTATGGTAAAGGACAGCATCACCGGTTCACCTCTGCTTGTCCGTAAGGGTAATGCCTATTTTTCCGCTATCGGCCAGGGACAACCGGCTTACTTTGCGGCCATTGTCGCTTCTCTCAGTCAGCCGTCTGTAATACTTGCGGAAAGCAAAGGTATAAAAATACTGGAGACGGTAAAGAAGGATAATGTTCTCTGTATCTCACTTTGGGGGCAAGGCACGGCGAAGCTGAGCCTGAAGACATCTGATATCGGCTTGAAGGGCAAGGCGTTTCAGATAAAGGATATTGTAACCGGTGCCGTAATTGCCGCCGGCAAGGATGATAAAGCATTGCTCGCGGGTATTCCGGTGGAAACGAAATACCTGAATCAGCCCCGTATATTGGCCGTAGGGTTGGAGAACGATCTTAAGACGTTCAACGGGATATACCCTTCAGCAGAGGTGTTTACCGGTCTGGGAATAAGAACGGTGCCGGTAGAGAACCCGGAGGTACCGCTGATCATACCTGATAAACCGGGATTGAAGGTGGGCGTATATGGAGGCGCCGGTGCAAGTTCTATTATCAATGCCCTGAATAAGGAGAGCGATATCAACTGCTACTCTCTGCCGCGTCTTGATGGTAGCACTCTATCCGGCAATGAAGTTGTTATAATCCCCCAGGAGAAGGGCAAAATGACCTTTTTTAATGCAACCGCAAGCCTAATAAAAAGATATGTGGAGGAAGGCGGAAAGGTGCTGCTGCTGCATCATGCTGTCGGCTACCGTGCATATAATGCTCTTTTCCCGGAAATAGGGAAAGGGCACATAAATATGAAACTAGATACGGTTCTTGTCACCGGGAACCATCCTGTTGTCTCTGGTGTAAGCAGTAAATTCAGTCATGCCTATAATGACCATATCACTCTGGAAAAGGGTGAAAAGGGTGAAGTGCTTGCCAGAGATGAGAAAGGTAATGCCGTGATAGTGGCGGGTAGTGTCGGTGACGGAAAGGTTGTTCTGAACGGCATGATTACCGGATACGCTGTCAGGATGGAAGGAGATCTGCCGGTGTGGCAAGGGGAAAAGGAGCCGGAAGGCGGCGAATTGAAAGTGCTGCTTAATGCGGTAAGATGGCTGGGCATGAAAGGAGACGGCGCAAATGACAGGTAGATTGATAAAACTGCTTGGTATAGTTCTATTGAGCGGACTGCTTTTCAGCCCTGTTGCAAATGCTGAGGGACGCAGTAAAGAGGTAGGCGTACTTGATTATTTTAGCAAATACAGCGGAGGAACGTCTTATCAGCTAAAGGCGGTCAAGGAGCTTTATCAGGTGGTGGAAGAGACTGGTATCTCGCCTGAATGGGTGGATGTGGATATCTTTCTGCCTGATAACAGGGCTAAAAGGGATGACTACAAGAGAATATGTATTCCTTCCCCGGCATACTGGTTTACCCCGAAGATGCTTGAAGGAATGGAGGATTATGTCAAAAGCGGTGGGTTACTGGTTACTAACTCCTCTCTCTCGATACTGGATAAAGACGACAGCTACGATGTAAATTCAAAAAACGTTGTTTCTACCAGAATTCCGGCCCAACGGTTTCTGGGTGTTTATGGCCAGAAGGGTTGTACAATAAAGAAGATAAAGATCCAGCCGGAGATGGAGTGCCCTTTGACTAAGGGATTGGAAAAAGGCACATGGCTGGATTTGCAGATGCCCATGGCCGGCAGAGTAACACGTAATGTCTCTGCTGAAAAGGTGATTGTCTCTGATTGCGTGCAAAAAGAAAAAGTTTCCGCCGAACAGCCGTTTTTGACATTTAAACACTTGGATAACGGCGCCTGTATTTATCTGGTGGGACAAATCAGAATGCCGCTGAAGAGCATGAACGATAAAAACATGGTGCAGATTATCCGGAATATCCTTTCTTCAGAAACTCTGGAATGGCTTTGTGGCGGCGATTAGGTAGCTCATTGCTTTATTTGAATGCAATAAACTACAAGCTCACTTTAGTCTTTAAGCATATGGGAGGTAGCGTGCATGTGTAGGATAATATGTAAGCTGATGCTGGGCACAATAGCGTGCATTATATTAACTGCCGGCTGGTGCTGGTCCGGTGAGAAAGCGGTCTGGTTTTCTCCTGCCGGACCCTGGGGTATCTGGCAGCACTGTGTCGGTGATCCAATGCCGGCATCGATGATAGTCGATGATTTAGCCGCTATCGGTGCTACCAAAGTTTATTTTTTTGAGCAGCCAGGCCGTGGCGGGCCGTTTCTTCATCCCACTCAGGTGCAATATGCCGTGACGGATTCACACATGGGGGGCCGTGATTTCCTGCATGAGCTTTTAACCGAGGCGGCGGCACATAACATGAAGGTCTGGCTGGTCTGGACGACACCTAACGGGGTTTATCCGGGAACAGATATATATGGCTTGAACGATCAGCGGATGATAGGTCTGTACAATGCCGTAATCGATGAGATCGCAACTAATTATGCCGATTATATAGGAGCAAGCCATAACTATACTCTGGAAGGTATAATGTTCCATGAAGTTGATGTAACGGAAGCATATGATGACCATGCCGATGATGTGATAGACTTTTCTTCATACTGCCAAGCTACTTTTAACGAACCTTACGGCGGTTCGGCTATGCCGGCGATAGATGCCGGCGATAAATGGTGGAGACGTTATTGTCTTTATAAGACCAGTCTGGTAAACAATTTTATGTGTCAAATCAAGCAGAATGCTGCGAATCATGACTTGAAAACCTCCTTTGTGTATTATTTACCGGAAGATTATTCCTATCATCCATGGAAGTGGGGATATGATGTTATAGGCCTGGAAAACGTTTGCGATGAAATGGTGGTAATACAGAGTTCCGGCATTCAATTCAGATTTAAACCTTATGAGAATATCAAGGGTTGTTATACGGACTTAGGCCTCTCTTATAAGGGGCAAATTTTAGCCTATAATTATGCTTATGCTTTTCATGGGGGTTCCATTTCCTGGTACGAATACAGAACTCCTTTGTATATAGATTATATAAGAGACTATTATGGCAGTAGTTCAACTTTTACTCAAACTAACGGAGACATTTATAACGATTATTTCGGTATATCCGAGAGGGAGTTATCACTTTATTTTGGCCAGAGCAATATGACCGATTGGCTGAATCTTATGGATTATTGGCAAGGCGGCATTACGTCGTCTAAGATAGCAGTAGCGGTAAATCCCAATCCCTTTGTTATGAAGCATCCGGCAGATACAGAGACCGATTATACCGACAAAGTATTGACGTTGACCACCGCCATGTATCCGTTTATGGATGTGGACGGCCTGGTACTCGGCAGCCAGTTTGCGCTTGATGTAGATAATTTGCAGAGGTATTCCTTGATTATAATCCCCGAGGATATGGGAGATGGTCTGTCTCAGGCTACGGTTACCGCGTTGAATAGTTACAAGAACGCCGGGGGCAAGATCCTGGTGATGGCTACGCCATTGACCCAGAGTAATCCTGATCTTACGGGCGGAGTTGATCAGACTTCGGCTTTCTGTGGGGTGACGGTAGCCGGAACCGATACTTCCACCTCCACGCTCCAGCCGTCCAGTTCGACGGTTACTCTGAGCAATCCGGATGTGGGCCGTTGGGTAAACGGCAAGATCGGAAAAGCGCTCTCCTTTGACGGAGTGGATGATTATATTAACTGTGGTGCAGGCTCCAGCCTGGATATCGCGGATAAGCTGACCCTGGAAGCCTGGATAAAACCGGATACTAGAAGTGGGTATCATGTCATCGCTTGCAAAGGTAACAATACCTATTACTTTGCGACAAGAGATGGTAAGTTATATTTGCTGATAGGTAATGCCGCCGGTGACAGTTGGAATGTAGTTTTACATGGCAATACGACATTGAGTTCGAGCAACTGGTATCACGTAGCCGGTACCTATGACAGTGCTACGGGAGAGGCCAAGCTGTATATCAAAGGGGTTCTAGACGGAACTGTTACCGGAACGGCAGAAGCCATCTGTTCCAAGCCTGCAGCCTGGCTCAGTGTGGGCTCGGCCTCTTCTTATTACCATTACAGCGGTTATTACTTTAACGGTGTTATCGATGAGTTGAACATCTACCCCACAGTCCTGGGTGCTGATGAAATTGCACGGCATTTTCAGAATAATCAGCTAAGCGGACAATGGCTCTTTGATGACATCCAGGGCATGTTCCTGCAGGATTCTTCCGGCAGCAGGAATATGGGATCGCTGCATAATATGGACGGTAGCAGTTGTTGGACTACAGGTAAAATCGACGGGTGCCTGGCCTTTGACGGGACAGACGATTATGTTGATTGCGGTAACGGCTCTACTCTGAACATAACTGAGCCTCTGACGCTGGAGGCTTGGATTCAGTTCGACAGCCTGACGGACAACGCCAAGCCGCTGGATAATGGGCTCTACCGTTTAATCTACTCCAGTATGGACGGTAAGCTGCACTTCCAGTACCGCATAACTGCAGATGCCGCCGGGGGCGATTCCCAGTGGAACTATTGGTCTGGAGTCAAGACATCCACCAGTATCCAGACAGGGCAGTGGTATCATGTAACCGGCATCAAGACCGGCAATACCATGAAGCTCTATCTTAACGGCGTTAAGGAGAGGGACCTTACCTGTTTATCCGGCTATACGGTGGATAGCTCACAGATCTCCGATATGACCTTGGGCGGAAACTCGTTCTGCGGCAAACTGGATGAAGTGCATGTGTATACATCTGCTTTAAACGATGACACAGTCAGCTTGCATGCCAGGCAAGCTATAGTCGGGCGCTGGTCCCTGGATGAAACTGCGGGAACAGCGGCCACGGACAGGTCCGGTAACAGCAATAACGGTACCTTGGCCAATATGACCGCACCTGATTGCTGGGTAAGCGGTAAAATAGGCAAGGCGCTACAATTTGATGGTGTGGATGATTACGTTAACTGCGGCTCAGGTTCAAGCCTTAATATAACAGACAAGCTGACCATAGAGGCCTGGATAAAGCCGGATACCAGAAGTGGGTATCATGTCATCGCTTGCAAAGGTAACAAGACCTATTACTTTGCGACAAGAGCTGGTAAGTTATATTTGCTGATAGGTAATGTCGCCGGTGACAGTTGGAATGTAGCTTTTCATGGCAATACGACATTGAGTTCGAGCAACTGGTATCACGTAGCCGGTACCTATGACAGTGCTACGGGAGAGGCCAAGCTGTATATCAACGGGGTTCTAGACGGAACTGTTACCGGAACGGCAGAAGCCATCTGTTCCAAGCCTGCAGCCTGGCTCAGTGTGGGCTCGGCCTCTTCTTATTACCATTACAGCGGTTATTACTTTAACGGTGTGATCGATGAGTTGAATATCTATCCTACGGTTCTCAGTGCTGAGGAGATCGCCAAACACAGTAGTATTCTAACGGCCGGTCAATGGGGTATGGATGAAGGCACCGGCACCTCCGTTCAGGATATATCGGGGCACAGTGCCGCTGG
>JAQVUQ010000101.1 GCA_028699365.1 bacterium
AGGCCGTAACCGATACGGTCAAGGCCAGCAACTTCGCGGCCGGCAATATGACGCCTAACCGTGGAGTGTTAGTAGGCAAGCCGGGCGGGACGGTATATGCCGAGGCACTGGCAGAGAGCGGCAAGAGTTACATCGTCTATCTGTGGGGCAGTGTGGGCGGAGGCAATCTGACCATGAACCTGCCGGCAGGGACCTATGATGCAAAATGGATAAACCCGGCTAACGGGCAGACGGTGAAGACGCAGACGGTCAGCGGCAGCAGTGCGGCCGCCATAGCCTCACCCGCCTTCTCCGAGGATATGGCTCTGCTGGTGACCCTGACGGGATCAGGCGGCGGGACGACGACGCCTCCGCCGACAACGACTCCCAGCGGAGTCAATCTGGCCCTCAACAAGACGGCTACGGCCAGCAGTTCGGAAGACGGGCCCAGGTATGACGGCCCCAATGCCGTAGACGGCAACGGGGGCACCCGCTGGAGTTCGGCCGATAAGATCGATCCCCAGTGGCTGAAGGTAGACCTGGGACAGACTCAGAGCATCAATCGCGTGGTGCTGAAGTGGGAGACGGCCTTTGCGGATCATTATCGCATAGAAGTCTCCAACGACAACGCCGCCTGGCAGACGGTGTACAACACCACCAGCGGCAACGGGAGCACTGACGATATAACCTTCAACACCGTCAGTGCCAGATACGTGCGGATGTACGGAACGCATCGTTACGACGCCAGATACGGCTACTCCATCTGGGAGATGGAAGTCTACGGCGGCGGAACGACGACGACCCCTCCGCCTGTTAATACGACCAAGAGCTACACCTGGATAGAGGGCGAGAACGGCGCATTGACTTCGCCGATGAGCACCGGCAGCGATGCCGGAGCCTCCAACGGCAAGTATATCGCCAGCCCTCAGACCAGCACCCGCTCCAACGACGGCAAGGGGTATGCCTCTTACACCATCAACGTTCCGGCCTCGGGCAGCTACAAGCTGTGGGCCAGAACTTACTGGCTGGGCGAGGCTGACAACTCCTTCTATGCCAGCATGGACGGAGGAGCCGAGAGCGTTCTTGGCAACGTCGGAGCCAACAACAGTTGGATATGGGTATCGGGCAGCACCTACACCCTGGGTGCGGGCAGCCACACCATCCGGATCAGAAGCCGTGAAGACGGAGCCCGGGTGGACAAACTGCTGCTGACCAGCGATACTGCCTACTATCCTTCGGGAACGGGCAGTGCCGACAACAGCGGCCTGACGGGATCAGGCGGCGGGACGACGACGCCTCCGCCGACGACCACTCCTACGGGAGTGAACCTGGCCCTCTACAAGACGGCCACGGCCAGCAGTTCGGAAGACGGGCCCCGGTATGACGGCCCCAACGCCGTAGACGGCAACGGGGGCACCCGCTGGAGCTCGGCCGATAAGATCGATCCCCAGTGGCTGAAGGTTGACCTGGGGCAGACTCAGAGCATCAATCGCGTGGTGCTGAAGTGGGAGACGGCCTTTGCGGATCATTATCGCATAGAAGTCTCCAACGACAATGCCGCCTGGCAGACAGTGTACAGCACCACCAGCGGCAACGGAAGCACTGACGATATAACCTTCAATACCGTCAATGCCAGATACGTGCGGATGTACGGAACGCATCGTTACGACGCCAGATACGGCTACTCCATCTGGGAGATGGAAGTCTACGGCGGCGGAACGACGACGACCCCTCCGCCTGTTAATACGACCAAGAGCTACACCTGGATAGAGGGCGAGAACGGCGCATTGACTTCGCCGATGAGCACCGGCAGCGATGCCGGAGCCTCCAACGGCAAGTATATCGCCAGCCCTCAGACCAGCACCCGCTCCAACGACGGCAAGGGGTATGCCTCTTACACCATCAACGTTCCGGCCTCGGGCAGCTACAAGCTGTGGGCCAGAACTTACTGGCTGGGCGAGGCTGACAACTCCTTCTATGCCAGCATGGACGGAGGAGCCGAGAGCGTTCTTGGCAACGTCGGAGCCAACAACAGTTGGATATGGGTATCGGGCAGCACCTACACCCTGGGTGCGGGCAGCCACACCATCCGGATCAGAAGCCGTGAAGACGGAGCCCGGGTGGACAAACTGCTGCTGACCAGCGATACTGCCTACTATCCTTCGGGAACGGGCAGTGCCGACAACAGCGGCCTGACGGGATCAGGCGGCGGGACGACGACGCCTCCGCCGACGACCACTCCCAGCGGAGTCAACCTGGCCCTCTACAAGACGGCCATGGCCAGCAGTTCGGAGTATGCTCCCAAATACGGAGCGGCTCCGGCCTTCGACGGCAACATGGGGTCGCGCTGGAGTTCGGCGCTTTACATCGATCCCCAGTGGCTGGCGGTGGACCTGGGGCAGGCTCAGAGCATCAACCGTGTGGTGCTCAAGTGGGAAGGCGCGTATGCTACCGCCTACCAGATACAGGTCTCCAGCGACAACGCCAACTGGAGAACGGTATACAGCACCACCAGCGGCGACGGTGGGACGGATGACGTAACATTCGCTTCTACCAGTGCCAGGTACGTGCGGATGTACGGCACCAGGCGCGGCAGCACCTACGGCTACTCCATCTGGGAGATGGAAGTCTACGGCGGCACGTCTGCCATGAGCATGCAGGCTCCGGCTTACAGCCCGGAAACGGTAACAACGGCCCCGGTGGCCCCTGCTGCTCCTTCATTGGGAACAACGACGACGCCGGGCAGCACGATCAGTGCTCCCGTGACAGAGAAGACGGCTCCGGTAAGCCCTGTAACAGGAAGAACCGGAACGCGCGTAATCAGAAGATAGTCCGATTACGGCGGATAATTGAATAAGCTGGTGCCAAGGCCTCCTGTAGCTACAGGAGGCCTTGGCATAGCCGGCTATTAATTGAATTAGCGAAACATGAGTGAAAAATACGTGCGAAACAACACCTGAACAGAACTTCCGGCATGTTTTCTGTAGAGCACAGTTACTCGTCTGACCAAGAAAACTATGAACGGGAGGTGTTCGTTTGAGAGTAAGAAGTTTGTTTCTATCTGTAGCAGTAGCAGTGTTCTGTTTGCTGCTGTCGACCTTCAAGGGGGAAGCGGCTGACAACCTGGCTTTCTATAAGCCATGGCTGGCCAGCAGTTCAGAGGACGGCGAAAGGTACGCCGGACATAACGCCCTGGACGGCAATATGCAGACTCGCTGGAGTACGGCCGACAAGGAGGATCCTCAATGGCTGAGGATCGATTTTCAGGCTCAGACGGAGTTCAACCATATCGTCGTTTACTGGGAAACGGCTTATGCCGATCAGTACCGTCTGGAGGTTTCCAACGACGGGGTTGACTGGACAACCATCTACAGCACCGTCAGCGGCGACGGCGGGACCGACGACATAACCTTCGATCCAGTTACCGCCAGGTATCTCAGGTTATACGGTGTACACAGATTCTACCCGCAATACGGCTACTCCGTGTGGGAACTTCAGGTCTTTCGCGAGGTTGCGCCCGATCCTCTGGTGGTAAGCACTAGTTCGCCTCTGACGGCAGGACAAGTCGACAGTGCTTACAGCCAGGTATTGTCGGCAACCGGAGGTACGACCCCCTATACGTGGGCGCCGGCTGCGGGCAGCAGCTTGCCGGCGGGCCTGTCCCTGTCGGCGGACGGCACGATATCCGGAACGCCTACCCAGTCCGGCAGCTACGACTTCACCGTTACGGTAACCGATGCCGCCAACCCGGCACTATCGGCCGACAAGCAGTTCAGCATGGTGATAGATCCGGCTCCTCCAATCCCTCCGGCAAATCTGGCACTGAACAAATTGATAACAAGCTCCAGTGCTGAGGATGCCGTTATTATAGCGTCTAACGCTAATGACGGCGATCCGTCCACCCGCTGGGGATCAGTGGAAAAGGTCGATCCTCAATGGTTGAAGGTGGATCTTGGCCAGGTATACGGCATCAACAGAGTTCTGATCAACTGGGAGGGCGCTTATGCGGATCAGTATCGCATAGAGATCTCTCAGAACGACGTCGACTGGCAAACGGCTTACAGTACGATGTTCGGCGACGGCGGAACGGATGATGTAACTTTCAGTACCGTCAACGCCCGATACGTGCGGATATACGGCACGCATCGTTACGACTGGCGTTACGGCTACTCTATCTTTGAGATGGAAGTCTACGGCGGCGATCCTCTGCCGGCGGAGACATTGGCGGTAACGTCCGCATCTCTGACGGACGGTTACATCAATACGCCTTACAGTGAGACGTTGACGGCTGCAGGCGGCACGTTTCCCTATACGTGGTCCGTTTTTCAGGGCAGCCTGCCGGAAGGAATGGCTCTATCTGCTGACGGTGTGCTCTCCGGTACGCCTGTTCAGTCCGGCAGCTACGACTTCACCGTCAGAGCTACCGACGCTGCTGATCCGGCCCAGACTGCCGACAAGCAGTTCAATCTGCTTATCAGCGCCAATCCGCCCAACCTGGCTTTGCACAAGGCGATCATGGCTACCTCCAGCGAGGATCCGCAGACGGTAGCTTCCAAAGCCAACGACGGCGATCCATCCACCCGGTGGGCCTCGGTAGATAAATCAGATCCGCAATGGTTGAGGATCGATCTGGGACAGAAGCGCACCATCAATCATGTGATACTGAAATGGGAAGCGGCTTATGCCGATCAATACCGCATAGAAGTATCCGTTGACGGTCTTAACTGGCAGACTGTCTACAGCACAGCCGACGGTGACGGAGGGACCGATGACATAACCTTCAATTCGGTTAACGCCCGTTATGTGCGGATGTACGGCACGCACCGTTACTACTCCAGCTACGGCTACTCCGTTTGGGAGATGGAAGTTTACGGCACGGATCAGACGGTTCCCGATCCTCTGTCCATCACCACTAATTCCCTGCAGGGTGCCGTAATCGATACCGCTTACAGCCAGACGCTAGCTGTTACGGGCGGCACAACGCCCTATGCATGGTCTGTGGTCGAGAGCAGCAGCCTGCCGTCAGGTCTTACTCTGTCTGCAGATGGTGTGCTCTCCGGAACGCCTGTTCAGGCCGGCAGCTATGACTTCACCGTTAGAGTGACCGATGCCGCCAACCCGGCTCAGTCGGCGGAAAAACAGTTGAATCTGGTTGTCAGCCCCACCCCCCCGGCGGTGAATATCGCCTGGCGGAAGATTGCCGTGGCCAGTTCTCTGGAGGATTATATTATGACCGCTTCCAGGGCAGTTGACGGCGATCCGCTTACCCGATGGGCGTCCGTCGGCAAGGTGGATCCTCAGTGGATAACGATAGACCTGGGACAGGCATATGATATCGACCACGTGATCCTCAGGTGGGAAGATGCCTGTGCCGATGCTTACGAGATCCAGATATCCAGTGACAATGAAAGTTGGCAGACCGTTTACAGTACTGCCGCCGGTGACGGAGGCATTGACGACATTACCTTCACCAGCGCCAACGCCCGGTACGTGCGGATGTACGGCACGCATCGTGCAAACGAGCGCTACGGCTACTCTCTCTGGGAGTTCGAAGTCTTTGAGACGATAACTCCCTAAAAAATCAATGCGAATGGCGAGTGCGGATTGCGGGGTTGCTTCGAGAGATATCCGCAATCCGCACTCGGAAATCCGCAGTTGATACGGGTACATATTTTGCAGCTCTGCAATTATCAAATACCGTTTACTTCACTGCTTGAGCAATCTCAATAAACCCGTTAATGCGGGCATGATAGTGGAGGCGTAGTGCTTTGAAAGAAAGAAATATCTGCAAATTACTGACGGCAGTGATTATATTCATTCTCGGTTTCAGCATCAGAGGGGAGGCGGTTGATAACCTGGCGCTGAACAGGCCTGTGACTGCCAGCAGTACGGAGAGCGGCGGCGTCTATCTGCCCTCTGCCGCCAACGACGGCAACGCGACTACCAGGTGGGCCTCGGTAGAGAGAGTCGATCCGCAGTGGCTGATGGTGGATCTGGGTGGACAGCAATCGATCGACCGTGCAGTGCTGAAATGGGAGACGGCTTATGCCAGCGGTTACCAGATACAGGTTTCGACGGACAGCATCAACTGGCAGACGGTCTACAGCACCAGCGGCGGGGACGGAGGGACGGACGATATCAGCTTTACCGTCGTAAGCGCCAGATACGTGCGCATGTACGGCACCCAGCGTTACTACCCCCGCTACGGCTACTCCATCTGGGAGATGGAGGTCTACGGCAGCGGAACTACGCCGGCGCCAAACAATCTGGCACTGAACAAAGCCATAACGGCCTCATCGGTAGAGAGCGCTTCCCTGACGGCATCTCGTGCCAACGACGGCAGTGCGTCCACCCGGTGGGCTTCGATTGCAAGCGCCGATCCGCAGTGGCTGATGGTGGACCTTGGCGCTCAGCAACCGGTCGGTCAGGTAATACTGAAATGGGAGACGGCTTACGCCAACGGTTACCAGATACAGGTTTCGACGGACAGCATCAACTGGCAGACGGTCTACAGCACCAGCGGCGGGGACGGAGGGACGGACGATATTAACTTTGCTGCCGTAAGCGCCAGATACGTGCGCATGTACGGCACCCAGCGCTACTACTCCCGCTACGGCTACTCCATCTGGGAGATGGAGGTCTACGGCAGCGGAACTACGCCGCTTCCATCCGGTAACCTGGCACTGAGCAAGGCCATAACCGCCACATCTGTGGAGGACAATACTCTGCGGGCATCTTGCGCCAACGACGGCAGTATGTCCACCAGATGGGCCTCGGTAGAGAGATCCGACCCGCAGTGGCTGATGGTGGATCTGGGCGGACAGCGCACCATCGCACGGGTAGTGCTGAAATGGGAGACGGCTTACGCCAGCGGTTACCAGATACAGGTTTCGACAGACAGCATCAACTGGCAGACGGTCTACAGCACCAGCGGCGGGGACGGAGGGACGGACGATATCAGCTTTACCGCCGTAAGCGCCAGATACGTGCGCATGTACGGCACCCAGCGATATTACCCCCACTACGGCTACTCCATCTGGGAGATGGAGGTCTACGAACAGGCAAGCGGTCCGGCGCTCCTCAGTTTCAGCGTTACCGGTGCGGACGGCAACAGTTACTCCGTCTGGGGCAAAACCCCTGTCGGTTTCAATCCTGCCGGAGGCACCCTGTATCCGATATGTATAGGCTTCCCGGCCCGGGGATACAGCGCGGAAATCATCTATACCAACTCTGATCTGCCGGATCTGCTGGCAAACGCCGGTTATATCTTCCTGGCACCGGAGAGCGGAGCCAACAGTTGGGGCAACGATAACGCTATTTCCATCGCCGAGGCAGCGGCTGCCTACGTTGCTCAATACTACTGCGGCGATACAAGCCGACAGGCCGCCGTAGGCTTCTCAATGGGTGGCGGAGCGGCCATAACTTATGCCGTTATCCATCCCGACCGCGTCAAGACTGTGGCCGAGGAGATAGGCTGGACCGATATGCGTAGCCTGTACGACTACACTACCCTTTACAAAAGCGATATCGTCGCCGCTTACGGCGGCACGCCGACGGAAAAACCTGTTCCCTACGCGGAGCGTGATCTGAGAGATCTGTCCGTCAATCTGAAGGGACGGGCGGTATACATTCGTCACGGGGACGCTGATATCAATATACCCTATACCCAGTCCACGTACTTCCGCGACACGGCTTCGGCCAACGGTGCCGCCGTCACTCTGGTGACCGTTTCCGGAGGAACTCATTATATCGGATCGGATGAAGCTGCCATGGCTCAATTCATCATGGCTCACACTGCTGATACGAATCCCGCCGATTGGTCTTACAAGTCTTACAAGAGCAGCTTTGATGTTTATAACTATACAGTGGTCGTATCGGGTAAGAGCAGCAGCGACTATACGCTGTTGACGAATGTGAACCGGTCAGGGTTCTTCCTGCATGCCCCCGGCCAGACATTCTTCAGGACGGATGCACTTTATTCGCCGAATACGGCTTATCAGATCACGCTCAGCGGCTCAAAAAACGTGGTATACAACGCCACCAGTGATGCCGTCGGCAAGCTGCAGTTGGTATTTGAAGCCGGCGATTACACGGTTCAGATACAGTGAGGAGAGAGGAAAGGCACCCGCCTTCGCTCTGCGAGCTACGGCGCGGCAAGCCCGCCTCGACCAGTGAGCTACGGCGGGGCAAGCCCGCCCCGACCAGTGAGCTACGGCGCGGCAAGCATAAAGGCGATAGATGGGTTCCAAGTTCACGGTTCAGAGTTATCTGCAGAGGGTTGGGGCTGTTAAGTTGACACTGAAAACAGTACCTTTTGTGATTATAATTACGCTTACCTTCTTTAGCGGTGCCTGTATGCCGCTCAGCATGACCGGAGCCTCCGATGAGGTTTCCCGGCTTCCTGTGCGGACGAATTACTATCTGAAGGACGGTAGCGGCAAGGCGATATACCTGGCCGGCTACCCATCGGTATACCTGGCAGAGCGGCCCGGAGGCGGGAACTACCAGGCGATGCACAGCGCGCTGCAGCAGTATGGGGTAAACA
>JAQVUQ010000102.1 GCA_028699365.1 bacterium
ACCGTTGGCTGCATCAAAGCCTTGCAGGCTGCCGGTTACGACGGTTTCCTCTCCATAGAGTTCGAGGGTATGGAGGATAACCGCAAGGCGTTGGAGATAGGATTGGAGAATCTCAGACGTTACAGCGCCTGAGGCAAACGGAGCTCCTATAGAAGGGTATAAAAATCGTTAAAACGGACAGGAAATTGTTTCCTGTCCGTTTTTTGCGGGAGATTCGGATTATATAGGGCCGGCACCTGTTTATTCATCTCATCCGATATGGAGACGGGATGGTGGTGCTACAGCATCGCCGCAACCAGCATAATAACCGGCACCAGCGCTATGGCGATCACGGTCGACGCCAGCCATAATGCGCCGGCCAGATCTACGTCCAGATCGAAGATCATGGGGATAGCCATGCTGAAGACCGCTGCCGGGGTGACGGATTCTATAAAGACGACCCGAAGCGGTTCCCGGATTTCCCAGTTCCATATGCCGATGGCCCAGGCCAGGAGCAGGGCCACAACGGGACTCAGTATGAACTTCAATGTAAAATAGGCCGGTAGTATCCTTTGGAAGCGGCGTATGGATGAGATGTGAAGGCGCATGCCTATGGCATAGAGCCAGACGGCTGAGGATAAGGGAATAAGAAAGCTGTTGGCTTTTACCAGGATCGATATCTCCGGCAAGCCGGAAAAGTTGAAGATCAACCCGGTGGCGATGGCCAGTACAGGCAGCAGCAGATCGGGGTTCTGCCGGAAGTATCTTATCAATCCTTCTTCACCCTGGGAAGAGTATTTCCCAGCCAGCCAGAACAGGGCGCTGAAGGTATACGGCTGAAAGAAGAGAGCATAAAGCGTAGCCAGGCCGAAACCCTGTTGACCCATCAGAATGAAGGCCAGCAGGCCGCCGAAGGTCTCTCCCAGATTGGAAATACTGGAGGAGATGACGAAGCTGCCGCGAGAGCGTTTCTCCAAGCGGAATTTGCCGGCCATAAGGAAACCTGTAACCAGGTTGACCAGCGCTACCCCCAGTCCTATGACCGGCAGCCAGAACAGTCTGCCCCCGGCCAGCTCCAGGTGCCACATAGTCATGATCAGGATAGGCGTACCCAGCCAGACGACGGCAAAGCGGGTAATCCTGACGGCAGTCGCCTCCGGCAAAAGACCTCTGGAGCGACTGAAATACCCGGATATGGTCGGCAGGGAAAGCATCAACATGCCGAAAATTATCTTGAAAAGCATTCAATCAGATTAACATAAGATGTCTTTGTTTTCAACGATATATTGACAATTCATGGAATTAGTTGTACAACTGAATTATGGAACTTGTTGCAGATGCCAGCACATTTCTTGCTGTTGTATTGAATGAAAGCGACCGTGATTGGGTTATTAATAAAACTGTCGGGCAGCGCATCATTTCGCCTGAAGTTTTGCCCTATGAGATCGGCAATGCGTTAATCGCTGTTAAAAGGAAGGGCCGTCTCAGTGATCGGGAAGTTCTTCGGGCGCTGGAGATCTCTCGGCAGATATCGGTCAGATTGGTTTCTGTAAATTTGTATGACGCAGTAAAAATTGCTGTTCGTTTTAATATATATGCTTACGATGCTTACTATTTGCAGTGTTGCATCGAAAACGAATTGCCGCTTATCAGTCTTGATGGCCGTATGTGTGATGTTGCAATAAACCTTGGAATAAAGGTGGTGGAATAGCTTATGAAAGTTTATACTTATTCTCAGGCAAGGGAAAAGTTAGCTGATATACTTGAAGAGTCAAAGAGCGAAGAAGTCGTGATTCGCCGACGTAAAGGAGATTTGTTTATTATTGTTCCAAAAACTCCTGTTTGCCGTTCTCCTTTTGATGTATCCGGTCTGCATAAAAAGATTTCGCGCAAAGAGATATTAGACGCAATTCACACCTCAAGGGAGCGTGAAAGCAAGGGATAAAACTTGCATTATGACAAACGACAGCAGGCAAAACGATCTTTACACCCTTATGAGCGTCGACGACGAACCCATAGTCCATGATATGGTAGCTCGTATCCTGGAGCGATCCCGTTTGCCCATCAGTATATGCGCCGCCGCTCTGTCGGGTGAAGAGGCGTTGCAACTGGCTGAGGCAACGCGACCTGACATCTGTCTGCTGGATATACATATGGGCGGTATGGACGGGCTGGAACTGGCAGATCGATTGAAGCGGATGTCCGATTACACTCCCAGCCTTATCTATCTCACCGCCTATGATCGTTTTGAATACGCCCGTCAGGCGATTCGTCTGGGAGCGGAGGAGTATCTCCTCAAGCCCATACGGCGGGAGGAACTGCTCGATGCTCTGAGCAGAGCGGTGGAGCGGCTTCAGGCAGAGCGGCTGGAAAATCTTGAAAAGGAGCATATGCAGCGCAGCCTGGAAAAAGTGCTTCCGGCTCTGGCGGTTCAGGATGAGCCCCGAACAAGGCGCACCGCCTCTATGGTCAGGGAAGTGCGTGATTATGTGGACCAGCACTTTGCCGAAAAACTATCCCTGGACCTTATGGCCGAACGTTTTCATCTTAGCCCCGGTTACCTGGGATCACTCTTTAAATCCGAAACGGGCCTGGCTTTCAGAGCCTATTTGCGCTCCATCCGTATAGCCAGGGCCAAGAGCCTTATGGCCGATCAGAAGCTGAATCTTACCGAGATAGCCCATGCCGTGGGCTACGAAGATATCAACTACTTCAGCCAGGCCTTTATGGAAGAGACGGGCGTCAGGCCCAGCGAATACAGGGGAGCAGGACGAAGATGGGCAAGGTAAAGCTGAGCGATATCGTCAATCTGCCCGCTTTTGAAGAGGCCGGCAGGCTGTTTCACCGGGCGACGGGGATGACCATTTCTTTCTACAGCGAAGCCGGCGAGAACATCTTCTATCCGGCCGAGGAACGCTGTGAAGTCTGTCATATGATACAGAGCAAGCCCGAGGGACAGCGTCGCTGTCTGCTTTCCGACAAACAGGCGGCGGAGCAAGCCTTACGCTGCGGTAAGCCCGTCTCCTATACCTGCCATGCCGGGCTGATCGACGTGGTAGTGCCGGTGGTAGTGGCCGGCAGGAAGATAGGTTGCTTCTTCAGCGGGCAGTCTCTGCTGGCCTCACCTACACCCGTAGGTTATCAGGATTTTATCTCCAGAACGGGAGACCTGGGCCTGGACCCGGATAAACTATGGGAGGCCTATCTCAAAGTCCCGGTAGTGGATGCCGGGCGCCTGGACATAGCCCTGGGACTGCTGGGCGTCATTTGCAATCATCTGGTGGAGGGGCAGATAGCCCTGCGCAAGGAGCGGGAACTGACCCGCAAACAACGCAAGCTAAGACAGGCCGCCGAGGAGAAGGCCGGGCTGGAACGTGACCTCAGAGAGGTGGAGCTGCGCCTGGTGCAGGCCCAGTTGAACCCTCACTTTCTCTTCAACGCTTTGAATCTCATAGCCGGCCAGGCCATGGCCGAGGATGCCGCCGAGACCGGGCGCCTGATAGAGGAGCTGTCACTGCTGCTGCGACATTCCCTGTCCAATATAGGCGGTACCATAACCCTGGCGGAGGAGGCAGCCGCAGCCATGGCTTACGTGGAGGTCTTCCGCGCCCGCTTCGGGCGAGAGGTGGAAGTTGCCATAAACATACCCCAAGATCTGGGCGATTTGCATGTTCCGGCGCTCATCCTGCAACCGCTGGTGGAGACCTCTCTGGTGCATGCCCTGCCCGCCTGTCCGGACGGCCTGCGTATCGCCATCGGCGCCGCCGTATCCGGCTCCAGGGTTGAGCTGCGGGTTGCGGATAACGGCCCCGGCCTGCCGGATGAGGCTGTGATTAAAGATGCCGTAACTAGCGATCCGGGAGTCGGAATCAAGCTGACTGGTCTTCCCGGCCTTAACCGTCGCCTGCAGTATTACTATCCCGACCTGCCGGGACTGGAGTTGTTCAGTTTGGAGCATGGTCTGACGGCCGTCATCAGCCTGCCGCTGCCCTGATCGATCTTAATGAATAATCTGTAATAATCGTAAATTCTTTCATGGCTTAAGCCGCCCGTAAAGGGATAGAATACAGTTGAGGCGCATCCTGCGTCAATTCCCTTTGGAGGTGTATTATGTCCGTTAAAGAAGAGAAGTTCACCGGTTCCGATACCGACGGAGGTATCACCAGCAGCTATGCCATGGACGACGGCGTTGTCCTCAAAGTCCCTTACTCCTTCTTCGGTTCCATCTATGACGACGATGAGAAGAGTATGGCCCTGGAAGCCATGGGCCAGGATACGCTGACCATGGGGCCGCAGGTTCAGGCCTTCCAGAAGGAGTTTGCCGCCGCCCACGATGTGAAGCACGCTTTTGCCGTAACCAACTGCACCACCGCCATGCATGTGGCCACCCAGATGTTCGGCATCAAGCCGGGCGATGAAGTTATCGTCACTCCCAATACCTTTATCGCCACTTCCCTGGTTATCCTTAAGGAGGGCGGCATTCCCGTATACGCCGACATCGATCCCAAAACCTACAACATCGATCCCAAAGAGATAGAGAAGAAGATCACCAACAAGACCAAGGCCGTATACGTAGTCCATTACGGCGGTCAGATGTGCGATATGGATCCCATCATGGCCATCGCCCGCAAACATAACCTCTATGTCCTGGAAGATTGTGCTCATGCTCCGGGAGCCGCCTATAAGGGACGTAAAGCAGGCAGCGTGGGGGATGTGGGCTGCTTCAGTTTCCATTCCCTGAAAAATATGACTACCTGCGGCGAGGGCGGCATGATCACCACTAACAATGACGATTTTGTCGATGCCATAGAGAAGCTGCGCTGCATGAACCTGGATCACTGGAAGGATCAGGCTGATTACTGGATACCGTCCCACTTCGATGTTGTTGACGTGAAGGGATATTGGGGTAATAATTACCGTATGAACGAAGTGCAGGCCGCCGTGGGCCGAGCCCAGTTGCGCAAGCTGGACATGCTCAACGAGAAACGCCGCGAGCTGGGCAGACGCATCAACGACGGCATTCAGGGCATCAAGGGAATTACGCCCGTATATGAGGATCCCAACTGCTACCATGCGTATCATCTCTACACCCTCTGCGTGGAAGAAGAAGAGCTGGGAGCCGGTCGCGACAACTTCATGAGAGTGCTTTACAAGGAAGAGGGCGTACAGGGTATCCTGCATTACCAGCCCACCTATCACTTCACCGGATTGAAGCGTATGGGCTACGGTGACGGCCTTTGTCCTCTGGCCGAGAAGTTCTTCTATAACAGAGAGCTGAATCTGCCGATGCATCCGCGTCTGACCGACCGGGAGATAGAGGATACCATTACAGGTATTCGCAACGCCGCCGAGAAAGTCAGGGGCAAAGGTAAGTAAAGCGATAACTGACTGCCGGCGGCCAGGGAGAATCGGGCCGCCGGCAGCGTATTGTGTCTTAAGGAGGGTAACACCGATGAGCCAGGCCAGAATTATGTATGATATGACGGTGCGCCAGGTCCGGGAAGGGCTTGAGGAGATGAAGACCGTTATCGTGCCCATAGGAGTGGTAGAACAGCACGGCTACCATCTGCCGCTGAGTGTGGATATCCACAACGCAGTGGAGATAGCCCGGGGAGCTTCCGATGAGACCGGCTGTTTTGTGGCCCCTCCGACGCACTACAACTTCTCCGGCGGTACTCTGCCCGGCACTATCAACCTCAGCCCGCAGGTATTCTCTCTTGTGCTGACCGATATCTGCCGCAGCCTCTCGGTCCAGGGTTTCAAAAATATAATCCTGCTCATGGGACACGGCGGCACTGAAGCCGGCCGGGCCGTGAGCGATGCTGCCGAGAACTTGCAGCGCCTGGACCCCCGCATGGCCGGAACAGCTATCGCCGTGGTGCCTTTCTGGGAACTATCGCCAACCTATATGAAATCCTTCGAAGAGAAGGATTTTCACGCCGGGCGATACGAGACCTCATTGATGCTCTACTGGAAGCCGGAACTGGTCAGAATGGACGAGGCTCGTCTGGACAGCCCGGAGATGGTTCAGATGATGCAGGCTGATCAGGACGCCTTCCTGGTAAAGCATAAAGATGTGGATAACAAGTTTGTCATACCCAGGCTGGCCCAGCACCCGGGTATAGAGGTGGGCGTTATGGGTAATTACAACGGCGCCAGTGCCGAGTTCGGGCAAGAGATAGCCATGGAGTGCATAGGGGCTTTGGCGGATATCGTTAGGCAGATGGAGAGGGAGAACGGGGTACGCTAAGAGCGTGATGCGGAATACTCCCCGAACAGCGTGAGACTATCTCGCAAGGGCAAGGTAAGGAATTCACCCGTCGGGCCTCCTGACGGGTGATAGCAATGCGGCGAGGTCCATAGTATGGCCCCGCCGCTATTTTCTGTTTTAGTTCCTTATTGTCAGTCTATCTTTGTGAGCCTTTATCGATAGTAATTATCCGTATTAAAAAAGGTTTGTAATTATGGACCAAAAAAAGAGGAATATCAAATTTCATGTCGAAATATATTTATAACGGTTCGCAAAAGCATACCAGAACAATTAAGGATGATTAAACTTGATACAAGAGCTTGGCAGAGATCCTATACCGAAATACCATCGCTTCAGACTCCTTGTAGAGCAGGATATACGCAAAGGGAAGTATCCGTTCGGCTCGGCCTTGCCCCCGGAGAGAAAGCTGGCCGAGGATTACGGCATAAACAGACAGACGGTGCGGCAGGCGTTGAAGACGCTGGAAGAGGAAGGATATCTTCTCAGAGAGCAGGGCAGAGGCACCTTTGTGGCCAGGAAGGATATCGAGCATCCGGTTGACCTGATCAACATCGGTGTGGTGATATATAAAGCCGCATTGGAAGCACAGTGGTTCTTTCCTGATTTGCTGAGAGGTATCTCGGATGCGGTAGAGGTGGATTCCGCCAATGTAGTGATAGTTCCCTTTGACGAGCAGACGTCTGGTGTGCAGGAAGGGGATTTCTGTCGCAGGATCATCACGCAAAAAAAGCTGCAAGGTTTGCTCATTGTATCTGAGGAGTTGGCTGAGCGGGAGTTGTTTTATCTTCTGGCTCATGATTTCCCCTTCGTTCTGACCCGTATTCCACCATATAGGGATAAACCGATAGATTATGTATGTTATGACCATGAGGGCGGCATGAAGCAGGTGATATCCTATCTGGCCCGATTGGGGCATAAGAAGATAGCCTGCATAGGCGGAATGTATTCCCGCTATTATGCAGCGTTGCGTGTAATATTGGCGTTTCGACAGGCCATGGCTGAACACGGGCTGGAAGTAAGGTCCGACTGGATGCCGGAGTGTGATTACTCAGGCAAAAGTTCGCTTAAGCTCTCCAGACAACTGCTGAGTGCCGATGACAGGCCCACTGCTGTTATCCTGGCCGATGATTCGTTTGCCATAGGAGTTTACCAGGCGGCAGCAGAGAACGGTTTGAATGTGCCGAATGACCTGTCCGTGACAGGTTATAACGATCTGCCGATAGCAACCGCTCTTGTCCCGGCGCTGACGACGGTAAAGACACCGCGGTATGAGATGGGGCAGCTGGCTTGCGAGATATTGGAGAAGAAGATACTTGCAGCAAGGGATGGTCATGCCTGTGATTTTGAGAGTGTAAGGGAATCGGAAGTGGAGTTGGTTATCCGGGATTCCTGTGCGCAGTATAGCAAATAGTATTCTTAGCCCGAGCTTCGGAGAATGGTTGGTTTGAGTCATACGAAGATGGTTTTGCAAAATATTTTGTTATAAAAGGTAAAGGAGAAAAGTAAGATGTCTACTCGACAAAGCAAAAGAGGCTTTACATTAATTGAACTTCTAGTCGTCATTGCTATAATAGCTCTGCTGGTAGCCATATTGTTTCCTGTATTCAGCAAGTCCAGAGAAAAGGCCAGACAGACGGCATGCATAAGCAATCTAAAGCAGATAGGTGCTGCTCTAACGATGTATGCCCAGGATTATGACGGTTACGCGCCTATGACCACGTATTGGGGAACGGATATGACAGGTCTTGAAAAAACTTGGCGGGATTATAATTATTTATCCGGCTTTTCCGGTTCAAGCACTATTATTTATCCTATCGCTCGTATGCTTATTGAGAGTGGATATGCGGGGGGCAGTATCTTTCAATGTCCCTCCTTTCGAGAGAATATTATGAATCCGACAGTTCAAGAAAATAATGTAAAGTATTATAAGAACTCCCCTGGTAAAACAGTCATATCGACATATTTAATTAAGCCTACGGTTTTAGGGAAAAACTGGAGTGTCGATTTAGTTGGCAAACCAAGTGCATGGCAGTATGTGTTGGGTAATGAATCGGGAGCTACTCTAGGAGTCCGTCCGACTATCAACGCTGCTCATACCTGAGACAACGGGCTGAAACAGCATAGCAGGGCTGGACCCTTTCTTTCGTTTGACCGACATATATACACCGGTACCGGATTTATCACTAAA
>JAQVUQ010000103.1 GCA_028699365.1 bacterium
TGAGACCGATATCAACTTCAGATTATGGCTGGTAGGAAAGCTGCTGCAATCATCCAATACCGGACGAGGGGCCATCTGAAACTAAACTCTTTGAACTTGGAACGGGGGAGGCGCGGTCAATTATGGAGCGACGAATCAGCATACGCTGCGGCAATATGACAGCCACAGCGCTTCTTAACGGTTCAGGAACGGCACTGAAGCTTTGGGAAGTGCTTCCAATCGAAACAAAGGCTACAACCTGGGGTGGGGAGATCTACTTTGCCGTGCCTGTCAGCATGGACGAAGACGACGGCAGGGCGACGGTGGAACCGGGCGATATCGCTTACTGGCCTCCAGGACGTGCATTCTGTATCTTTTTCGGGACAACACCCGCCAGTATCGGCAATGAGATACGTCCGGCCAGTCCTGTCAATATGCTGGGCAGGATTGAGGGCGATCTCAAGCAGTTCAAGAGTGTAATCACCGGGATGAGAGTAAGGATAACAAGATGCGATTGAAAATACTGATAGCTCCGGATTCATTTAAAGGCAGTCTGTCCGCAGCAGATGCTGCCGCCTGCATGGAAAGCGGCATTAAAAAGGCCTGCGGGCATGCCGATACCCTCCTTTTACCGTTGGCTGACGGCGGCGAGGGCACGGTAGAGGCGATGGTAAGTGCCGTGGGTGGCGAGTACGTAAAGGTGATAGTCGATGATCCTCTGGGAAGACCTGTCGAAGCGTGCTACGGTCGATTAAAAGATGGTCTTACAGCCGTTATAGAGATGGCATCCGCCTCCGGTCTGCCTCTTCTGACCAGGGAGGAACGTGATCCGGTGAAGACAACCTCTTATGGAACCGGACAGCTCATAAGATCCGCCCTTGATGCGGGCTGCCGTCGTTTGATTATCGGCATAGGCGGTAGCGCCACCAATGACGGCGGTATGGGAATGGCCCAGGCGCTGGGTGTGCTCTTTCTTGATGACCAGGGACGATCCCTCGGAGCCGGAGGAGGAGAATTATGTCGCCTCGACAGGTTGGATGTCAGTAATCTGGATAGTCGTTTGTCGGAAACTGAGATCCTGGTAGCCAGCGATGTCAAAAACCCGCTCTGCGGTCCGTTGGGAGCATCGCTGTTTTACGGTCCCCAGAAAGGGGCGACGCCCGAGACAGCCTCTTATCTTGACGGGTGTCTGGCCAATTTTGCCGCCATTATCAAGCGGCAATTCGGTCAGGATATAGCAGATGTGCCGGGAGCAGGTGCCGCCGGCGGACTGGGAGCAGGGCTTATGGCCTTTTTGAGTGCAGAGTTGCGTTCCGGCATCGAACTGATAATGGATGTTCTGGGTTTCAGGACGAAGGCTGAGACGGTCGATCTGATTCTTACCGGCGAGGGGCGTATCGATAATCAATCCGCTTTCGGCAAAGTCCTGTCCGGTGTGACGGATACGGCTGAACAACTGGGCCTGCCCGTAGTGGCCATTGGAGGATCGGTCGCTCGTGACTTCACTCCCTGGAGTGATCGACTGGTAGCTGTGAGCTGTGTGACGGAATTCATGGATTTGGAAACGGCGCTTGATAATGCCGGATACGCCGTAACCGCCGCGGCTGAGCGCATCGGCAGGTTGTTGACAATAGGCGGAATGCTTCCGCATTTATAGGCGCTTGACAGCAGTTTTGTGTAAGGATATAATCTGTCTGACTGACCGGTCGGTCAGGCAGACGGCCTGGCCGCTTTGGAGAAGGGTAATGGCGAGAGCGGGCGTAATGGATTATACCAGAGACAGGATCCTCAAGTGTGCCACCGAACTCTTTTCGGAGAGCGGCTATAAGGGCGTATCAATGAGAGAGATATCGTCAGCAGCAGGTGTCTCTAAAGCATCTATTTACTATCATTTTCCAAGCAAGGAAGACCTGTATCTGTCGCTGATAATTCGCGATATGGAACAATTGTTGGAAGAACTGGAAGCTATCGCTGCAGAACCGGAAGAACCGTCTTTGCTTTTACGTCGTTTTGTAGAATGCTATGTAGACTTCTCACATAAGAAAGGACCGGTTATAAAACTGGCCTTTCGTGAGCTGGCCGGTGTGGGTGAGCGCCTTCATGAACTGCTGCCGGTAACTGTTCAGAGAATGCAGCGGTCACTTAAAGATATTCTGATCAGAGGCAACCTGGGAACGGGTAAGCCGGAGATGACGGCTTACGCCATATTCGGAATGGCCCACATACTCACGTTGCATGATATCAAGGAAGCGACCTGGGATGGGAACGATATACCTTCGTTTATCTGCAATCTCATCATAGGTAGTAATCAGCAGTAATGCGCTTCTGAGCGCACTTCGGGAACAAATTGGGGGAGGCTCGGTTTAAATGAAAAGAGTCCGTACGACAGCATGTTTAATTATGGCCGGAGCGTTGTTTCTTATGGCAGGGACGATGGCGATTGCCGGTGAAGCGCCGGCAAAGGCTGCCGCTATTTCACTGACGCTACAGGAAAGCATAGATCTGGCACTGAAAAACAATGTATCGCTTAAAGCCGAAACGCAGAAAGTGGATATTGCCGCCGATAGATTGGAACAGGCAAGGTCTCAGCAGAAGTTTACCGTCGGTGCCGGAGTCAGCGCGAGCCATTTTGAGCCCAATCCGTTCCCGGTAAACAATACTTCGTACGATCTGGGTTTACAACTGGATCAGCCGCTTTATAACGGCGGCAGATTGAAGGCACAGGAAACGCAGGCCGAAATAGCTCTTGAGCAGGCTAATGTGGATCTGGAGACCAGGAAAGATGAACTGATTCTATCTGTCAAACGGGCGTTTTACGGCCTGGCCAAGGCACAGCGTTTGGAAGTCGTGGCCAGAGAGGCTGTGGATCAGGCCAGGGCACACCTGGATGTGACGCAGAAGTTCTATAAAGCCGGCACAGTGGCCAAATACGACGTATTAAGGGCGCAGACGCAATTGGCACAGGTTCAGCAGAACCTGGTTACGGCCTCGAACGGGGTTCGTTTGTCTATGAACTCACTGAACAACCTGCTTGGGATTGATCTGAGCACTACCGTTCAACTTAAACTCTCGCCCGAAGTGAAGCCGGTAAAGCGCAGCCTTAATGAACTGATATCGCTGGCCTGGGAGCAGCGGCCGGAACTTCGGTCTCTCGCTTTGTCCGCCCGGATTAATGAAGTCGGCAGGACGATAGTAATATCTGCTGTTCGGCCCAATGTCAGCGGCACTCTGGGCTACTCCATCCTTCATCAGGATATGAGCGCTACTTCCTCCGGTAACCTGACTGTCGGCATATCTGCTAATCTCTCTCTCTTTGACAACGGGCTTACTAAAGCACGGTTGAGCGAGAATTCCAATACCGCCGAGCAACTTAAGCTGTCTGCCGATGATGCCAGGCGCAACATATCGCTTCAGGTAAGGCAGAGCTATTTGCAGTTGCAGCAGGATAAGGAATTGATCGAAGCCTCGCGCCAGGCTCTGGAGCAGGCGGAGGAGGGCAACAGGATTGCCGCTGTCCGATATCAATCCGGCGTTTCCACCAGTGTGGAGTTGATCGATGCTCAGACTGCGCTTACACAGGCCAGGATAAACTACAGCAATGCAGTGAGCGATTATGAGATTGCCCTGTCCGAGTTGGAGAGAGCGGTTTCAACGGAACTATAAGTTAGCCTGATTACTAAGGTATATTCCAACTCGTCAGCTAATGCAGGAGGTTGTTATGAAGAAGATATTTGCGCTGGTGGCAGCGGTAATAGTATTGGTAACAGTTTTTCAGGTAACCGGTAAGAAGCATAAGAAAGCGGATACCGGCAAGTCACCGGAGATAAAGAGTGTATATGTCGTCAGTCCGTTGAGTGCGGATATGACTGAGAGCGTGGAGCTTACCGGTTCGATCGTGCCCCGAAGCGAAGTTGCCGTCTCGGCTGAAATGAGCGGACGGGTCGTTTACAGAGTCGGAGACGAGGGAACAAAGGTATCCGCCGGGCAGGTCATCCTGCGGCTTGATGACAGCGCGCTGCGGGCGCAATTGTCTACAGCCTCGGCGGCGGTGTCTGCTGCTGAAGCCAGGCTGGCGGCTCTCAAGTCGGGCGCCAGGTCTCAGGAACGCTTGCAGACGGAGAATGGCGTCAGGCAGTCTCAGGCCGCTTTTGATAATGCCCGCCAGAATTATGAAAGAGTTAAATCGCTCTTCAAGCAGGGTGCCATGGCCGAACAGCAGTTGGATGCTGCCAGATCGCAATACCTGGCGGCCGAGGCTCAATTGAGTTCCGCCAAGGCGCAGCTCTCCATGGTAGGAGAGGGTGCCAGAAGAGAGGATATCAGAGCTGCTGAAGCCGGCGTGTCGCAGGCCAGAGGATCCGTGGCCATGATCAGGGTTCAACTGGGGTACACCGTTCTGCGTGCGCCTGTGTCCGGCATCATATCCGACTGCACCATTGAAAAGGGAGAGATGGCTCTGCCGGGCAGTCCTCTAATGAAGATAACGGAAGAGCGTAATCTCTACTTTGAGGCGCGTGTACCGGAGATGGCATTTACAAAGATGAAGCCCGGTCAATCTGCCGGCATAACCGTAGACGCGTTGCCGGGAAAGACGATCAGCGGCAGAGTTACCGACCTTGTGCCGGTGGCCGATGCCAAGACCCGTTCTTTCATGGTTCGCATATCTCTGCAGAACAACAGCGTCAAGGCCGGTATGTTCGCGCGGGCGCGGGTAGGCGTATCTACACACTGTGCCACTATATGTGTCCCTCGTGATGCTGTGAGAGAGACCGGTGGCAGGAAATACGTTACCTGCATTGAGAACGGCAAGGTCAGGAAGATGGAAGTGCATACCGGCATAGAACAAGGCAGTCGGCTGGAAGTTATGGGAGTTTCCACAGGGGCCGTTATCGCCGCTGTCGGCCAGGATGATCTGGTAGACGGTCAAAAAGTAAAGGTGTTGGAAGGAGAGGCCTTTTAAATGTATATTGCGGATATCTCCATAAAGCGCCCCCTGTTCGTGGGCGTGATCGTGTTGATCCTGGCGCTGTTTGGATTGATATGTCTGACACGCTTGCCGATTGACCTTATGCCGAACGTCGATATACCTTATGTTACGATAGTGACCGCTTATCCCGGTGTTGGGCCCACCGAGATAGAGAGTCTTATAAGTAAGCCGATCGAAGATGCCATCAGTCCCATCGGCGGCATTAAAAAAGTATTTTCGTATTCCCGTGAGAACTCGTCCATAGTCGTTGCGGAGTTTGAACTGGGTACCGATATAAACGGTGCCGTAGCGGACGTCAGGGATAAAGTCTCGGCTGTGAGGGGCACTCTGCCTCAGGATATTGATGACCCGAGCATTGCCAGGGTGGATATCAACGCCCAGCCGATAATGAATGTTACACTTTTCAGCAAGGGATCGCTTGCTGAGACACGAAAACTGGCGGATGATAATGTCAAAGAACGGCTGCAGAAAATCAACGGCGTAGCTTCAGTGGATGTTGTAGGCGGTCTGGAAAGAGAAATAGACGTGCGTGTGGATCAGGGGCGCCTGGATGCATACGGACTGGGCCTGGCACAAGTAGTGGCAGCCTTGAAAGGCGATAACCTGAACGTTCCCGGCGGAAGGATAGATCAGCGTTCCAGGGAATACACCATTCGTACCGTGGGCGAATTTACATCCGTCGAGCAGATTTCCTCGATAAACCTGGCCACGATAGACGGTACCCCCCTTACCCTTGGAGACGTGGCCACAGTTGAGGACACGTTCAAAGAAGTTCGCCAGAAAGCCCGCTTCAACGGCGAAAATTGCGTAACTATGGTAATCAAGAAACAATCCGGAGCCAATACCGTCAAGGTGGCGGATACGGTGCGGAAGGCTGTAGCCGAGATATCCGGTCAACTGCCGTATGGTAATAAGCTGGACGTGATTGTCGATAATTCCACCTTTATCAGAGACTCAGTAAAGGATGTAAGGGATAATCTGTTGCTGGGTATACTGCTTACGGTTCTGGTTATATTCCTGTTCCTGCGCAGCATACGGAGCACCTTTATTATCTTCATGAGCATACCCGCATCGTTGATCGCTACCTTTGCGTTTATCTACTACAGCGGGTTTACGCTGAACGTTCTCTCTCTGATGGGATTGGCGCTTGCTGTCGGTATGCTGGTCGACGATTCCATCGTTGTTCTGGAAAATATCTATCGACATTTTGAACGTGACGGAAACGCGGCTGAGGCAGCTTCCAGCGGCACCAGTGAGATCGGTGGTGCCGTTGTTGCCACCACCTTTACCATTATGGCGGTTTTTGTTCCCATTGCCTTTATGAAAGGTATGGTGGGGCAGATCTTTAAGGAATTCGGATTGACTGTCGCTTTCAGCATATTGATATCGCTGTTTATATCCTTTACTCTGGTGCCGACTCTGGCCGCCAGGTTGTTGCACCGGGAGAATACGGATAAAGATAGTGCATGGGATCGTTTTTACAACAGGCTGGAGCGTGCTTATAAAGGGGCTTTATCCTGGGCTCTGTCACATCGCTGGCTGGTGGTAGGGATAGCGGCTGCTTCTCTTGTGGCCTCACTGATGCTTCTACCGATAATCGGTGGTGAAGCTTTCCCCTTTGTAGACAGAGGAGAGATAACCGCATATGTAGAGATGCCGACCGGAGCCTCTCTGGAACTTACTGATAAAAGTGTAAATGAAATGGAGCGATATCTTCGCAGCCGCAAGGATACCGAGATAGCTTATGCCGAGGTCGGAACAAGTGGTTCCAGACAGGCCAGTATCTTTATAAAGCTGCGAAAGGGGCATAAGCAAGACAGCCGAAAGATCGCAGATGAGCTTCGGCGCAAATTTTCCACTATTCCGGGTGCGACGGTTAGTGTGCAGACAGCTTCAATGGGCGGTGGCGGCGAGGCCAGCGCCTCCGGCACAGCGCCGGTGCAGATCAAGATCAGCGGTCCCGATTCCGGGCGGCTGACTGAGATAGCCAACAGGGTGGAGAAGGATCTCTCCGGCATCGAGGGACTTATCGGTATCGGCAACACCATGAATACGGGCAAGCCTGAGTTGCAGATAAAAGTCGATCGACGATTGGCAGAGGATAGACGGATCTCTCCCGGTCAGGTGGCAGCGACCATCTATACTGCTATGACCGGAGACGTAGCCACCAGGTTCAAGGATGGCGGTGAAGAGTATGATGTTCTTGTCCGTTTGCGCGAAGAAGACAGACAGAGGCTTGAAGGCGTTAAGAATCTTCTGCTCATTAACAAAAATGACGAAACTGTAAGAGTGGGAGAGATCGCGGATATTCTGCCGTCCGGCGGGCCAGCGGAGATCAATCGTGAGAACAGACAGCGTTTGGCAAAAGTTTATGCCGGCCTGGACAGCAACTATAACATCGGCCAGGTAAACAAAAAGATCAAAGCTAAACTGAGTGATCTTAAGCTGCCCGATGGTTATACAATCAGCTATGGCGGTGAAGCCGAGGATATGAAAGAGATATTTACTCCCATGATACAGGCGATGATACTGGCTGTTCTGCTTGTCTACCTGGGGCTGGTGGCCTTGTATGAGTCTCTGATTTATCCGCTGGTAATCATGTTTGCGGTCCCGCTTGCCGGTGTCGGAGCCTTTGTATTGATGCTCCTGGCCGGAAAGACCATGAATATGATGTCTCTGATCGGTTTGATAATGCTGGCCGGAATTGTAACTAAGAACGCTATTCTGCTGGTGGATTATACGAATACGCTGAGAGATCAGGGGTATGGACGGGAAGAGGCGCTGCTTCAGGCTGGTCCGATCAGGCTCAGACCGATATTGATGACGACCCTGGCAACTATCCTTGGCATGTTGCCGCTGGCACTCGGTATGGGCGAAGGCGGAGGATTGCGTTCACCTATGGCCATAGCGGTTATAGGCGGTCTCATTACCTCTACTCTGCTTACGCTGCTGGTAATACCTGTAGTGTATACCCTGCTGGATCGTAGAAAGGATACGATCAGTCTGAAGGTACAGAGTCCGGAGACTGAAGTAGAACGCTCAAGCATAAATTAGCCTGAAGCTTTTTAGTCTGAAGTCTGAAGTAGAACGCTCAAGCACGAACTTCTGGCCTTAATTAAGGCTGAGAAGTAGTCCAGGATACCTAAAGGCTGAAAAGTCTACCAGAGCGTAACTCCTTCAGTCTTCAGTCTTCAGCCCGTTTCTCAGGCTTCTTCGCAGCCTGTCTGCTAACGAGAGGATATCGAAGGGTTTGGTGATGTAATCGGCAGCGCCGTACTGCATAGCCCTCTCGATATCCTCTTGTGCCGTTTTGGCGGAGAGGATGACGATAGGGGTAGGCAGCGGATTGGGCTTCTGCTTGAGAGTCTTGAGGACGTCATAGCCGTTAAGGCCGGGCATCATGATATCC
>JAQVUQ010000104.1 GCA_028699365.1 bacterium
CGTGGAAAGCCTCTCCGGTAACGCCCTCATCATCATCAAAGGCGGTATCGATAAATTCCGGTGTGCAGCCTTCTGCAATCTTCCAGACAAGACGCCCGCCCTCGCCGGGCAGAGCCAGACCGTAGATGTCGGCTTTGACCACCGCCTGAGCGGCGGCAATCAGCATCTTAACCACATCGGCGCTGTCAAAGGCCGTCCGCGAGGAAGTATCGCTGGCCCGGTAGAGGGAACTCAGACGGAGATCCTGTCCCTCGATAACCTTATCCGCCAGCCTGAAATACCCTGCCAGGGTAAGCGTGTATCCCCCGGCCAGAGCCAGCAGCAGCGGCACGATATCCAGCACTATGCCGTATCGGCTGAACAGCAGAACGGCGGCAGACACGAACACGGCCGTCAGCGCCAGCAGACAGGCCAGACCGCCCAGCGCTCTGTAATGCAGCACTCCCAGGCCGGCCAGACCGCCGCAGAGGATCATGAGGGCGGCAACCAGCCAGTCGGGCAGGCCGCGCAGATAGCGGCCCTCTATCATGGTATCTATGGCCGAGGCATGTATCATGATCCCGTCCATGGCCCGCAACGGCGTTATATGGACGTCGCTCAGCCCCGGACCGATGCTGCCGATGATGACGGCCTTATTTTTGAACACACTGGGGGAGACGCGACCGGCCAGCACATCGGAATAAAGGTAGCAGCCGCGCCTGGATTTGAAATTGACGGCCAGTTGCCCGCCGCTTTCCGCGGGCAACCGTTCGCTCCCCATAGTCACCCTGGTACCGGTGGGATCGGTGTGCAAATCGCGTCCTGAGTAGAGAGCGGCCACGGCCGCCCCGAAGTAGGGATAATTCTCGCGCTCGTATCTGATGAACAGGGGAACCCGGCGGGCGATGCCATCCCTGGCGTCTGAGGTCAGGTTGATATGAGCCAGGGCAGCAGCAGCCCGGCGCAGTTGCGGCACAGGCACCGTCAGATCCTCTACCTTAGTTATGCCGGAACGGTCTGCATTCGGTTCTTTGGAGGTGCAAACGGGCAGGATGACTCTGCCGCTGCGGCGGCAGGCAGCCGCCAGCAGGCGATCGTTCTCTTCGTCCGGCTCGGAAAAGATGATATCGAAGGCTATCACCCGGGCACCGTAAGCGGTCAGCCGGTCCACCATGGCGGCATGGTACCGTCTGGGCCACGGCCAGGCTCCCAGCCGTCCCAGACACGCTTCAGTGACGCCTACCACCACTACATCGGAGGCGTTGTCCTCTATCTTGCTTCTGTCCAGGCGGAACATGCAGTCGTAGGCGATAAGTTCCAGGCGGCGGGCGATGCCGGCATGCCAGATCCAGATAGCCAGCATGGAGGCCAGAAGCCCCCATGCCAGACCGCGCAGGTCACGCCGGTAATCGACAAGTTTCATTCGTTTTCAGCCTCATTACGTCCATAGAGCACGGCTTCCACCATACGGCAGGTTCTGACGGCGCTCCCGACATCGTGTACTCGTATGATAGAGGCTCCGTTGGCAACGGCCAGAGCATTGACTGCCAGAGTGCCTTCCTGTCTCTCCTGCGGAGGCAGATCAAGAACCGCCCCGATAAAGGCTTTGCGCGAAGCTCCCACCAGTATGGGCCGGCCCAGGGATCGCAACTCCATCAACCGCCGCAGGATCTCCAGGTTGTGATCCCACGTCTTGCCGAAGCCTATGCCGGGATCGACGGCTATACGCTCTGCCGCCACGCCGGCGGCCGCAGCTCTATCGACGGAATTATAAAGAAAGGAGGTTATCTCTCCCATAAGATCTTCGTAAGTCGGTGCCAGATGCATGGTCTCCGGAGTCCCTTTGATATGCATCACCACCAGAGACGCCTTGACGTCGGCCACCATCGCGGCCATATCGGGATCGTGCGTCAGACCGCTGATATCGTTGATTATGGAGGCCCCGGCCTGAAGGACGGCTGCCGCCGTGCCGGCTTTCCTGGTATCGACGGATATGGGTAGATCCGTTTTATCGACTAAGCGCTCTATCACCGGCAACAGACGGGCAATCTCCTCGTCCTCCGCTACTTCCCCAGCCCCCGGCCGGGTGGATTCCGCCCCTATGTCTATGATATCGGCGCCCTCGGCAATCATCTGCAGAGCGTGTTCCAACGCCCTGTCGGGATCGAGGTAGCGTCCGCCGTCGGAGAAGGAATCCGGCGTCACGTTCAGTATGCCCATGACCAGCGTGCGCCTGGCCGGATCGTAGAGCCTCTCGCCTATACGCCAGCAGGGCTTTCTGCCGCTATAGGCGTCCAGGGCCGCTCCTGCCTCCTGCGCCAGCAGTGGCAGTCCGAAAGGCTGCCGGCAGAGAACGTCCAGGGCGGATCGCAATTGGCCGTCCGTGCCCATCATGATGATATCGGTATTCTCGGCCGACATATTGGAGGCTTCCCAACTCAAGGCGGCGTCACCGTCCCGCGACAGCATGCCCTGCTTGATCAGCATGGCGGCGCGGACGGGAACCTGACTCAGATGAAGCAGATAGTGACCGGCTTTGGGCAGCATGCGTCCTATGCCGCGCGGGTCGACTCCTATCGAGGCCATGGCGCCGGCTATCTCTTCCCGCTCCGTCAATTGCAGCACCCTGGCGGAATAACGATGGGTATTAATGCTCAAGTAGTTGCTCCTAAACCACATCGTCCCGACCAAAGGCCGGGACGATGTACAGATACGCAAATTCCGAAACGCCTGTATAAAAGGGCCTTGCTCAGCGCCGGTTCAACGTCGCCTGGAGCGCCCGCCGCGCTTGGACTCGGTATTGCGCTTCAGTTCCAGCAGACGTTCTTCGCTCTTTTTCATAAAACCGCCCAGCAGATCTTCAAAGCCGCCGCCACCGGAAGCGGCCTGAGCGGGCCTGCGCCGGGGCGGGGCCTGCTGAGTCGGCCCCTCTGCCTGGGACAGCGCCTTGCGAACGGAGAGCTCTATCTTTCCCCGGTCGTCAATGGCAATAACCCTGACCTTAACCTTGTCGTTCTCCTTGAACAGATCACGCACATCCCGGATATAAGCATCCGCCACTTCAGAGATATGCACCAGACCGGATTCTCCTCCCGGCAACTCGACAAAAAAACCGAAATTGGTCAATTTGGAGATACTGCCTTCGACAATCTCTCCCACCGTTACAGGCATTTGGAATTATTCCTCCTTGTTATCGGCCATACGGCCGCTGCGATCCTCACCATAAATTGAGAACCTGAATTTTACCCGGGTACACAAATCCATAATCAATTTATAATCCGGAGATTGATTTGTCAAGTATATGGCTGCATAACCGCTGATTTATTTCATTAACACCCGTTTTTCGGCTTTAATCGGCGGTTACTCCCAGCCTGATCTCCTTTAGTCTCTTCATGACATCGTTTTCCCCGCGGCCGAAATAATCGTGCAAACGCTCATATTCGGCAAAAAGCTTTCCGTATATTTCACGGTTTCCTTTATCGGGCACAAACCTTTCCGCCTTCAGCGAGGCCATCCCAGCGGCGGCCTCGGCTATGCCGGCATAACCGCCCTTTTCAGGCCCGGCTGCAACGGCTGCATGCATGGCCGATCCCAAGGCGGGGGTCTGAGCGGATGCGGCTATACGCATCTCCCGGCCGGTAACATCGGCAAATATCTGCATCAGCATGCGATTCTTCTGCGGCAAACCGCCGCAAACAAATATCTCGTCAATATTTATGCCATTTTCAGTGAAACTCTTGATGATCTTGTTGGTACCGAAGGCCGTGGCTTCTATCAGGGCTCTGTAAATCTCCTCCGGCCTGGTGCTCAGGGTGCAGCCGAGTATCATACCGGTCAGGTCGGCATTTACCAGGACGGAACGATTGCCGTTCCACCAGTCCAGGGCCAGCAGGCCGCTCTGTCCGGGTTTGAGCCTGGAAGCGGCTTCCTCCAGACGGGCATGCACATCCTGCCCCCGATAGGGAGCGCAATTCTCCGTGAACCAGGCAAAGATGTCGCCCACAGCCGATTGTCCGGCTTCATAGCCGAAGTACCCGGGCACTATGCCGTCCTCGACTACGCCGCAGATGCCCTCGGCCATCCGTTCGTCATGCCCCATGACCATATGGCAGAGCGAGGTGCCCATAATCATCACCAGCTTGCCCGGACCGGTGACTGTACAGGCAGGCACGGCCACGTGGGCATCTACGTTACCCACGCAAACTGCGGTACCCTCCCTCAAACCGGTCAAGGCTGCCATGGCCGGAGTCAAACCTCCCGCCCTGACTCCCAGGGGATATACATCACCACACAGCTTCTCCTCGACAAGAAACTCCAGCCGCGGATCGAGTGCGCGCAGGAAATCGTGTGCAGGATAGCCGTCGCGCTTATGCCAGAGCGCCTTATATCCGGCGGAGCAGGAGTTACGCCGCTCCTGCCCGGTAAGCTGCCAGACAATCCAATCGGCTGCCTCTATCAGCCTGTCGGCTGCCGCATAGATATCCGGCGCCTCATTCAGTATCTGCCAGGCTTTGGGCAGGAACCACTCGGACGATATCCTGCCGCCGTAGCGTGACAGCCAGGGCTCGCGTCGCTGCGCCGCCAAAGCGTTTACGGCATCGGCCTCGGGCTGTGCCGCATGGTGCTTCCACAGCTTGACCCAGGCATGGGGATCGGCGGCATACTCCGGCAGAGTGCACAGGGGCGTGCCGTCCGCCTTAACCGGCAGCATGGTGCAGGCGGTGAAATCCGTGCCTACGCCGATGACGTTATCCGGTGAAACGCCGCTCTGGCTGAGAACGGCCGGTATGGTGCGTTTCAGGACTTCTATATAATCGAGAGGGTTCTGGAGAGCCCAGTCCGGCTCCAGGAGGCGGCCGCTGCCCGGCAACCTGTCGTCTATGACGCCGTCGCCGTAGCTCCATACCGCCGAAGCAACCTCCCGGCCACCGGCGATCTCTACCAGAACCGCTCTTCCGGACTCCGTACCGTAATCCACACCTATAACGTATTTACCGCTCATTCGTAACAGCCTTTCCCGGCATTAAATGCGCTCTTCGAGCGCGGTTATCACTTTTTAAACGAACATCTAACAACAAACAACTACCGCCGCAGGCGGTCAAGGCTTCTGACTTTTGTCTTCTGTCTTCTCCTTGCCTGAGCCGCTATCCTGAGTCACAGCCTCCTTTTCAGCGGTAGCGGTAGCGGTAGCCTCCGTCTCTTTCTCTTTGGTCAGCACACGGTAGCCCACCTCTCCTGGAGCCGTCATGCCCAGCTTCTGCCTGGCTTCCTTCTCTATGCCTTCATCGGTGCTGAGTTCATTGATGCGTTTTTTCAGGTTCTCGTTCCTTCTCTCTTCAAGAGCAACCTGCTGCGCCTTCTCTCTGAGGCGTACGGTCTGGACGACATTGCGATAGCAGGCCTGTCCAAAGATAAAGGCTATATAGCCCAGCAAAAGTGCCAGAAAGATGATTTTTACTGCCCGGCGATTACCCATAATTACACCCTGTGAACCTTGATAAGATTGGTAGTGCCCGTTACCCCTATGGGAACTCCGGCCGTTATTACGACGACATCGCCTTCGCTGATAAAACCGGCTTCCTGGGTTCTGGACACCGCATTGGCTATCATTTCATCGGTGTTGGATATCTCAGCCGCCCGCAGGGGATAGACCCCCCAAGAAAGGGTCAACCTGTGCATGGTGGCCTCCACTGAGGTAACCGCCACCACCATGGCCTCCGGCCGGAATTTGGCTATCATCCTGGCCGTATGTCCGGAGGAAGTGAAGGTGATCACGGCGGGAACCTTGAGGTCGGCCGCCATGGTAGCCGTGGCCTCCCCGATAGCCTCGGTTATGGTATCTATCGGCAGATCCATCTTCTGAACACGAAGCTGCCGGTGATCGAGATTGCTTTCCGCACTCAGAGCTATCTGGTGCATCATGGAGATGCACTCCACCGGGTACTCGCCGATGGCCGTTTCACCGGAAAGCATGGTGGCGTCGGTGCCGTCAAAGATGGCGTTGGCCACATCCGTGACTTCGGCCCTGGTGGGCCTAAGGTTCCAGATCATGGATTCCAGCATCTGCGTAGCCGTAATCACCGGCTTGCCCACCCGGTTGCACTTGGCGATAATCATCTTCTGCTCGACAGGAACCTCGGTTATATCGCTCTCTATGCCCAGATCTCCTCTGGCTACCATGATGCCGTCGGCGGTTTGCAAAATAGCATCAAAGTTTTCCAGAGCCTCCCGCTTCTCTATCTTGGCTATGACCGGAGTATCGGCGCCCTTCTCGCGGATGGTCTCTTTGACCCGCAGGACGTCATCGACGGTCCTGACGAAGGAGATGGCGAATATATCCACCTTCTGCTCCAGACCGAAAGCCAGATCCTTAAGGTCCTTATCAGTCAGGGCGCTCATGCTGGTAGTGGTTACCGGCAGATGAATGCCGCTGCGGGAAACCAGCTCGCCTCCGTCTATAACCCTGCATACCGCATCGCCGGCCGTGACTCTGCTTACCTGCAATTGAATCAGGCCGTCGCGCAACAGGACGGTATCGCCCGGTTTGATATCGCTGATCACCGCCGGAGGCACGTCCAGGAAAACCCTGTCCTGCGATCCCTGGACGGGCTCGGTCGTAAGGGTGAACTCATCACCGGACTTGAGCATCACCTTATCCCCGGCAAAGGTTCCGACCCTCAGCTTTGGCCCCTGAAGATCCATAAGTATGCCTATGGGCTGGCCCAATTTGCGCTCAAGATCACGCACCATGCGTATCCGTCGTGCATGGTCCTCATGCGTGCCGTGAGAAAGGTTCATCCTGGCTACGTTCATGCCGGCCCGGATCATGCTCTCCAGCACACCTTCCTTGTCGGAGGCCGGCCCCAGGGTGGCGATTATTTTAGTTCTTCTCAATATCATAAAGCGCTACTCCTCAGTAATCCTCAGCATTCTAGTTACTTCTGCAAAAGTCCGCCGGAATCCTGCGTCCATCATGCAACCGTCATACGGCATGCCGTGCAAAAAAAGAGTGCAGAAGCAGTGAAGAACTTGCTCCACCGCTTCTGCACCGGTTTATCTATCTGTCTGTTTTCACTCTTGCTTCTTCGACTTGCAAGCAGCCGTCCGAACGATTTATTTCAGGTTGTAGAAAACCGTCCGGCCGCGATACTCGGCCACGCCGTTCAGTTCTTCCTCGATGCGGAGCAACTGGTTGTATTTAGCCACGCGGTCGGTACGCGACGGAGCACCGGTCTTGATCTGGCCGGCATTGACGCCCACAACTATATCGGCTATGGTGGCATCCTCGGTTTCCCCGGAGCGATGCGAAACTACGGCCGTATAACCTGCCCTCTTGGCCATCTCTATGGCATCGAGCGTTTCACTGATGGTGCCTATCTGATTCACCTTGACGAGAATGGAGTTGGCTACGCCCTTCTCGATACCCTGCTCAAGCCGGGTGGTGTTGGTAACAAAGAGATCATCACCCACCAACTGCACCTTCTTGCCCAGAGCCGTGGTCAGGTTCTTCCAGCCGTCCCAGTCGTCTTCCGACAGGCCGTCCTCAATGGAGATCACCGGATACTTCGAAGTGAGATCCCGGTAGAACTCTATCATCTGATCGCCGCTTCGGGTCACGCCTTCACCGGAGAAGACGTATTTGCCGTCTGCATAAAGCTCCGTAGCGGCTACGTCGAGAGCGATGAAGATATCCTTGCCGGGTTCGTATCCGGCCTTACTTATGGCCTCTATTATGACCTGAATGGCTTCCTCGTTAGATCCCAGGTTGGGAGCAAAGCCGCCCTCGTCGCCTACGGCGGTATTCAGGCCCTTGCCCTTGAGCACGCCGCGCAGTGAATGAAAGACTTCGGCACCCATGCGCAGAGCCTCACGGAAAGAGGGGGCTCCGGCAGGCATGACCATGAACTCCTGAATATCCACGTTGTTGTCGGCATGCTGGCCGCCGTTGAGAATGTTCATCATGGGCACCGGCAGCTCCCGGCCGGAAACCCCTCCGATATACTGATAGAGCGGAAGCCCGACGGCCTGTGCTGCGGCCCTGCATACGGCCATGGAAACTCCCAGAATGGCGTTGGCTCCCAGATTAGCCTTGTTGGGAGTTCCGTCCAGGCCTATCATAATTCTGTCTATAAGGGTCTGCTCGGTGGCATCCAATCCCACCAGTTCAGGTGCTATTACCTCGTTGACGTTCTCTACAGCCTTTAAAACGCCTTTGCCGTTGA
>JAQVUQ010000105.1 GCA_028699365.1 bacterium
AGAAGGTTGTCCGAAAACATGTCAAGCAGGGTTGACTTGCCACAGCGTCGAATACCTGTGACGATCTTGACCATGTCCTTGTCTTTGAATGACATCAGTGTATTCATGTAGATATCTCTTGGTATCATAGCGCTCACCTCTTACCTGAGATAATACACGAAAACTTTGCAAGAAACAATAGTTTCATACTTGTAAGTCATAAACTTATATTTTTTGACAAGTTTTTGACTTGAGATTTTATTCAAGCAGGATTCTCTTGCCTGCGCTCTTCGATACGCAAAGCGGTGTATCTCATCGGCTCCGATAACGAGGAGGGAATTCTATTGACGTGTATACCAACCTTCACAGATACAGGCCTGGTGGGATACTTCGGGCCTTCGCAGTCAAGCTTATATCATAATATGCGGCTCGCACACAGGCATGATGGAGGCTCTGGCCGGCGCAAACCAGCCTCTCTACGGCAGATTTACATCGCGCTGCAAACTACAACCTATGGCCTACTACGACACAGCCCTTTTCTATCAGAATTCCAACTGTACCACCCGTGACAAGCTCATAGCCTACGGCGTTCTTGGCGGAACGCCTAAATATCATGCCGCATTCTCTCCTGATACTGACCTGGCAGCCAACATTATCCGGCATGTACTGAATCCTGCCGGGTTGCTGCACAATGAACCGGAAATAGCCATCTGCTCAAGTTCTATCAGGGAACCGGCACTCTATAACTCCATGCTGCAGGCTGTCGCCGGCGGTGAGACACGCCGTTCGGGGATAGAACAAAAAGCCGGCGTGACAGCTACACAGTTCGGCTTCTGTTCTCAGACTCTGATGGAACTGGAATGGATGGCCAGAGAGAAACCTTTCGGCGAGAGATCAGCCAAGAGAAGCATCTATATCATTGCCGATCACTTTATTCATTTCTGGTACCGCTTTGTATCCGGGCTTGCCGGGGAGCTGGAGTTCAGAGACACCACGGATGTTTATACATCCCGGGTGGAACCCTATCTCAACGACTACATGGGCCGTTACGTCTTTGAGGATATCTGTATGCAGTATCTCAAAAAGAATGCCTCAAGCCGGCATGATTTGCAGATCAAAGACGCCGGTCGCTACTGGAGTCGCGACGGCGCCGTGGAGATAGACATACTGGGAGAACTTATCGACGGCAGTACCCTGGCATGCGAATGCAAGTGGTCGTCATCACCCGTGGGTATAGACGTATACTACAATTTGATGCGAAAGATGAGCCTTTTATCGTCTCCCACAGAAACCGGAAATGTGCGTTACATACTGTTTTCAGCCGCAGGATTTGATGAGAAGATGATGGAGACGGCAGCAAAAGATGACGTGATCCTTGTGTCCGGTGAAGAGCTTCTGAAATGTTAGAAGTTAAGCCGGCAGAGTGATAACTAGGATCGCCTGGCTTCCTCTATCATAGCCACCATGTTGGCCAATGGAACATCGGCCTGAATGGTGATACCCGGCTCCAGGATATATCCTCCACCCGCTCCGATATCGCGCTTCAATCTTGCAATCTCTTCACGTATGGCCTGCGGTGTACCCCGCGGCAGCAACTCCTGCGTATTGAGTCCTCCGCACAGAGTGATATGCCGACCGAAATCCCTCTTTATCTCGGTTATATCCATGGCTTCCGGTTGAATGGGATGCAGTATATCCAGGCCTGCATCTATCATGTCGCCGATAACGGGATAAATGTGGCCGCAACTATGATGGAACACTTTATGACCGTGGCTCTTGATGCGCCCGTATATTTCCACCAGATGGGGTTTGATCAGTTCGCGCCAATCCCGCGGGGACATCAGCATGGACGTCTGCGTACCGTAATCATCGCTCAAAGCTATGGCTTCGAAATCAAACCGGCCGGCCATGATATCTATGGTCTGTAAGATATAAGCCGCTATACCTTCCAGCAGATCGCCCACAAAGTTCCTGTTGAAGGCCAGATCCAGAAGTATCTCCTCCATACCGCGCATGAATGTGGCCCGCTCCCAGAGATCGCCGGCCCATAATATTCTATAGTGCTCTTTATTGGCACGGCACCAGTCGCCGAGATCTTCAAAACGATACTCCGCCCCGGCATCGGGAAAACGATATCCGGTAAGATCGGCCTCTTTCAGGCAAGGCACGACGGGCGAGCCCCTGTCCAGCCGGCTTGTAGACCATGAAACCCCGTATTCATCACCTGTAGTTTCACCGTATATTTCAGGATCGGCGTATAGAGGCTTGATGGATTTGGGACCGGACATGCGTATCGGAAAATCAAGCACGTTTTCCAGCGGGCTGTCATAATACTCTTCCAGGGCATATCTTGCCGGGGGAGTAAAACTGAAGTTAAAGGGAACCCTTCCCGTGTCTATATGGTTTATGATCATTTCTATCCAGTGCCGGTTATCGGTCATCTTCAGAGCAACCTCCTGCATAATATACGTTATACTCCTGGTAGTCTGTCTCCTCAAGGAAGACGAGCTGACGGTTATTTCCCCGTTGCGTTATATGGTGCAACACACCCGGTATTACTCTATTGGCAAACATTCGCATCACCGGCAGCGCGTAGCGCTGTCCGGTTGAAGCGGTTGTTAGCCAATCTTCTTATATTTCGTCATTCGTCCATTGCCTTGTATTTCAACCTTTCCATCACTAACCAATTGCTTCAGGTCCCTACTTGCGGTAGCTGTAGATATTCCTTTGTTGAGTCTCATATAATCTTTTCTATCAAACCAATCAGCAAGCACAGAGAGTGCAAAATCCGTACGTTTTTGATAATCAATATTTCCAGGATTTGATTCCTCAATGGTCTTTCCCAGTGATTGATTTATGACGTCAAGCATAAATTCAATGAATACTGTTGATTGTCCGGATTTATCTGCCACTTCAAGTGTTTGATAATATAACTCTTGATTGTTTTTTATTGTCTCTTCTATTGGGACATATTCAAATATTGGACTGACCTCCATTAAGAGCCTTGTCTGCCAGAAACGTCCCATACGTCCGTTTCCATCTTCAAATGGATGTATAAATTCCATTTCATAATGAAAAACACAACTCTTTATCATATCTGTATCATTATCGCTCGTAATATAATCAAATAAATCATTCATCAACTCAGTTACCATTGAATGACTTGGGGCAATATGTTGGACTTTAGAGCCCTTAAGTATTCCAACTTGTTTTTGCCTGAATTGACCTGGGGTTTCAATTAATCCATTCATCAGCATTTTATGCGCGTTTAGAAAATCGTTTATTGTATACGGATCAAAATCGATAAGCTGATCATAAGCTTTTATTGCGTTCTGAACTTCAAGAATATCTTTTTTCGGACCTATGACACGGGAATTCTCTATTAAGGCGGTTACATGTTCAATATCAAGAGTATTTCCTTCAATGGCTAGCGATGAATGAATAGTTTTTATACGATTCTGTTTCCTTAATCTTGCTTCAGGCTTTACCAATAATAGGGTTTTACACAGACCTAATGCTTCCGCAATCTGTCCATAGAGGTAAAGAATCTTGTTTGTGATCTCATAAGGTGGTTTCATATGCCCATGATAGCATCATTTGATACTATCATCAATATCTATTGTTAGCACCCGCAGGGCCTGGCTAACAATAATTAGATGGCCTATCCATGCCATATTTCGCAAGTATTGTCTGGCGTACAGCAGCAGACCGGCTGTCAGTACTTCGTTAATACTTTTATCAGCCGGTCTATAATCCGCAATTCCGTTTACTGAGAATTCTTCATTTCTGCGTGCAATTATCTCACCGCTATCTTACACCCTGTCTTACTGCTCTCGTAAGCGGCTTTGGCCACTTTAAGAATGAACAGTCCCTCTTCTCCGGTGCTCATGGTAGGGGCCTCTCCCTTGTCTATGCACTGAGACAGGTAATCCATCTCGGCCGCATACATGTTGACCGGGCTGTAATCCACATCACGCTTGTCCACATCCAGACTGTCCTTGCTCTGCTGCGGATCATACCCCTTGGCATCGTCGCTGAGATAAGCCACCATGCGACCGGTAGGGGCCTGTCCGATAGTGCCTTCGGCCTGAATGCTGCCCTTGTTGCCGTAAAGCTCCAGCTTACCCTGTCCGGCGCTGTCCGGGACGTTGAAGAAGGCGTCTATGACGGCCTGGGCTCCGTTCTCGAACTTCAGCATGGTGGTGGAGCTGTCGTCAACGGGATATTTGAAGGTCAGCGTATCGGTCATGGCAAAGACTTCCTTTATCCTGGAGCCGATGATATGTTGCAGCAGATCATAGCAGTGAGTAGCCATATCGATCAGGGCACCGCCGCCACCCTTATTGGGATCCTGGCGCCAGGCACCCGGCATATCGGGATACCAGCAGCCCAGTTGTGCCCGGGCAAAGACCACCGGCCCTATGGCTCCGGCCTGCACCATCTCCCTGGCTTTAACGTTCAGGGCATGATATTTCATCATGTAGCCCTCGGTAAAATACACACCTGCCTGACGGCAGGACTCTATCATTTCCTCAGCTTCGGCTACGCTGATGGAGATTGGCTTCTCCACCATGATATGCTTGCCGGCCGCCGCCGCCTGCAATACCTGCTTATGATGCAGAAAAACCGGGGTGGCTATATAAACGGCCTGCACTTCGGGATCTGCCAGCAGATCGGCTTCGGTATAGTAAGCTGCAGCCCCTATCTGGCCGGCCACCTCATCGGTAGCTTTCTTATCCACGTCCATGACGGCAATAACTTTGCTGTCCTTGCACTCCGCCAGAGCCGGTATCATCCTGCGCCTGGCAATGCCGCCGCAACCTATTATGCCCCATTTAACCATCAGATTATGCCTCCCATTTCAAATGCGGAATAACGTACCGGTTGCAGCCTTCGGGAACCCGAAGGCTGCAACCGATTCAACCTAATATAAACGATTTTACCTACTTTGCGTAAGCAGCCGCCACCTTGAGGATGGCTTTGGCGATCAATTCCATGTGGCTCTGGTCCATGGTGGGATGTACCACCGTAAAGAAGGTCCTATCCTCCAGCCAGGCAGCGTTGGCACAGAAGACATCGGCATACTTGACCGATTCGGGATTGGTATACTCCTCGGACTCGAAGGGGAACTTATGGCTGCCGAAACCGCCGTGCTCGGTGAAGGCCTTCTCCTTGTAAGCCTGCGGCCAGAGCACCGGTCCCACCGGGATGCCCTCGGCCTCAAGAGCCTTGGTGAAGGTCTTGACGTCGCAGGTCAGCTTATCCAGATCGACGACGATGGGGAAGAGCCAGAAGGCGTTACGCTTCTCATCGTTATCCACCGGCAGGTGCAGAAGCTGCGGGCAATCCTTGAGAGCTTTGAGCAGATACTCGCCGTTGGTCCGGCGGTTCTTCAGGTTCCAGTTGTCCAGTTTTTCCAGGCACTTGAGACCTATCACCGACTGCATCTCGGTCAGGCGGTAGTTGAAGCCCACCATGTTGTGGATATAAGGCAGCTTGGCTTCCAGCTCCAGCATGTTCATTCTGTGGCGGACATCGTAGCCGTGATCACGGAAGGAGCGGCAGATCCAGGCCACATCCTCATCACTGGTTACTACGCAGCCGCCCTCGCCGCCGGTGGTGAAGTGCTTGCTCTGGCAGAAGCTGAAGGCTCCGGCATGACCGATGGAACCTACTTTGCGGCCCTTATACATACCGCCGTGTGCCTGGGCGCAGTCTTCCACCACTACCAGATTGTGCTTGCGGGCGATCTCCATGATGGGATCCATATCGCATATCTGGCCGTAGAGGTGCACTGGGATAATGGCTTTTGTTTTGGGCGTTACCTTACGCTCGATGTCCAGGGGATCGATGGTGTGATCTTCCTTCCTGACGTCGGCAAATACCGGTATGGCACCTGCCTGCAGCACGCAGAAGCTGGAGGCGATAAAGGAGTAGGAGGTAACGATGACCTCATCGCCGGGGCCTACGCCCAGACCGGCCAGAGCAGTATGCAGGGCGGCGGTGCCGTTGGTAGTGGAGATACCGAACTTGCATCCCACCCAGTCGGCAAACTTCTGCTCAAACTCCATACCTTTGGGACCGGTCCAGTAATTGACCTTACCGGCGCGCAGCGGCTCCATGGCCGCCTGGATGGTCTCCTCATCGAATACCGGCCACCCGGGCAGCTTTACCTCAGGACCTACTACCGGCGCTCCGCCGTCTTTGGCTAACTTCTCAGACATACTTAATTCCTCCCTGTTTTTATTAGCTTTTTAGGCTGAAGTCTGAAGGCTGAAGTAGTTTACGCTCAGGCAGATTGCTTTAGCCTTTAACTGTCCAGGACTACTTTTCGGCCTGGAGGCTATCAGGTCGCGCTTGAGCGTTCTCCTTCAGACTTCAGTCTTCAGACTTTGTACCTTATTCAGCATATCCAGCAAAGCGGATACGATAGTCTCTGCGGCGCTCTCATCCAGGCAACTGCTGAGACTGGTTGGCGTAACTTCATATCCACCTTCATCGAAGGCCTGCCGGGTCGGGATATATCCCTGATAGCCGTTGGCATACGCCGCCAACATTGTCTTAGTGAAAGGCGATCCGGCTTTGGTGTCCAGCGCCAGATCGGCAAACGGTTCTCCCGGTATGGTAGCCATGGCCACATCCCCGACGGCGATGGCCTGAAGCGGCAGCACGGCCGGGGCATCCTGCATCTCGGCCAGCTTGAGCAACTCGGATGCATAGACGCTTTCGCCCAGTCCGTCCACCAGCGCTTCCTTCTTTCCTTCGTTCCTGACCAGCACCTCCCGGGCGTTTGCCAGAGCCTGAGGTGAAACGTAGCGGTGAGGTATCTCGATCTCGCCGGCTACCGCCCGCACCTCTCCCTCAGCGACAGGCGATGCCGATTCGGACACTGGAATGACAGCTTCCAGAAGCATGCGGCCCAGTCTCTCCACTTCAGGGAAACCTCGTCCCTGCCTGGGATTATAGACGTCTATATGATTGACGTTTCCGGTGGCGCCATTGAAGAATATGGCCGTGCCGCCGAAGCGGTCCTCCAGGCCATCCACCAGAACGCCTGGCCAGTCACGAGAGTAAAGGAAATTATCACCGGCCAGAATGGCGGGATGATTGGCATAATTGACCAGCGTGGCTATCCTCTCGCCATTAGGGGCATCGAAATTCAGAACTATGATTTCGGAGTCTTTACGCCCCACCGGGCCTTCCACCTGGGCAGGATCAAGCCCCTCCCAGTTCATGTGCAGCGAGCCGTCCTTCATCCTGATGCGCCGGATATGCCCCATGTCATCGCACGCACCGGTGCCCAGGCTGATGGTGACGTCCGTCATGGAACCGAGCGCCGCCACGCCGGCATCCGCTGCAGTCTCAAACATGCGTGCCATGTACGCCGAGTCACTCTCATAAAAAAGATCGGTAGCCGGTCCGGCATGATTGTGAATAGCCGCCACCAGGATACTGCCCTCCGGCAGCCCGGTGCGCCCGGCCAGTTCCGTTCTTATCGTCTTTGCCTGGTCGTTCTTGACGGCACAGATATCCAGAGATATCAGCAGAACGCTATGCTTACCGTCACCCACGGCCAGCGCCCGGCAAAAGAGCGGATCATGAATCCCCTTTGCACCCTCAACCCTGGTGTTGCCCTCCATCATCAGCCCTGTCGGCGGAGTGATATCCATCTTTACTATGCCCGCTTTAAACATACGATTTTCCCTCCGGTCTGGCTGTAAGCCTAATGCAGTTCCTCTTACAGCCAATTTATCAGATAATTTCCAATAAGTCAATACATCGATAGCCTACGGCTATCGAGTCTGAAGGCTGAAGGCTGAAGGCTGAAGTAGTTACGCTCGGGCAAACTTCTTTGGTCTTTCGTCCGGGCTTACTTCTCAGACATAATTAAGGCTTTTGGTTCGTGCATGAGCGTGCTCCTTCAGCCTTAAAAGCTTCAGCCTGTCTACGAGGTGTAGGCTCCCAAGGAGTCTACACCTCGTAGACCTCTCTCAGAGCCAGAGCGGCCGCACCCAGAGCGGCTCCGTTTCGCATGGAAGAAACCCGAACGGTCAGTTCACGTAAAGAAGAGCCTACGGCATGAGCCGCCAGATCCCGGCGCGCGCTTTCCACCAGAGGAGAGCCTTCCCAGGCGAGAGGGCCGGCAAAGATCAGCATGCGCGGATTGAAAAGATTGACGGCGTTGGCTACGGCCATGCCGATATGTCCGCCT
>JAQVUQ010000106.1 GCA_028699365.1 bacterium
CCTCATCCACAGCCCGGTTGACAAGCTTATCCGCCCGGCGATTTTTGGCACGGGGAATATGAGTGAAGGATATGGATGAAAACCGCCGGGCGCTTCTCATGGCCTCCTGATAAAGAGGTATCAGGCCGTCGTTCTTTACCTTATACTCTCCCTTGAGCTGGCGCACCATCAATTCGCTGTCGGCATAGACGCTCAACTTGTCTATGCCCATTGCCAGCGCCCACTCCAGGCCAAGAAGGAGAGCACGGTATTCAGCCACATTATTGGTGGCTTCGCCGATATATCGGCCTTCCTCCGCCAACGAATTGTCGTCGCTGTCAAGGAGGACGAACCCTATGCCGGCGGGACCGGGATTACCCCTGGCTCCGCCATCCGTATACAGCTTTGCTTCCCTCATTCAGATTACTCCGTAATCAGCCTTTTAGCTGTTTAGCCTGTTTAGTAGTATTCAGGCAGCTTATTCTGCCTTCACGTTCTTTTTGTTCTCCTAAACGGCTAAATTGCTAAACCGCTATAATGCTAGTCTATCTCATTCAGCACGGACAACATAGCCGCCTGCGCCAGCAGACGCCCCTTCAATTCCGACACCGAAATAAACCGATCACCTATATTATATGATAGCGCCTTCATTACTATGTTGCTTATTCCGGGAGTTATCTCCGGCCTCAGTTCATGCGGAGAAGCAAGGCTGGTATTGGGCTGGCGTCTCTCCAGTTTCCTGCCGGTAAGCAGATAATACATGGTGGCTCCCAGGGAGTAAATATCCGAGCGTGGCCCCACATGTCCCACAAACTGCTCCGGCGCGGCGTAACCCGGTGTCCCCCCCGTATGTTCTGAGGAACCGTTCCTGTAAAAACCGGCCAGTCCCAGATCCACCAGGTGAACGACACCGTCCCGGTCAAGCAGCATATTGCTGGGTTTGAGATCGGCCACCACTACCGGAACCGGCAGACTATGAAGGTAAGTGAGAATATCCGCCACCTGTATGGCCCAATCCAGGACATCGCCCTCCGGCGGCAGAGAATGCTGCCCGGCTACGACCCGCAAGCTGACACCCTGAATAAACTGTCTCACCATATAGTGCCTGCCCCAGATGGAGAAAATCTCCTTCAGAGCCGGTATTTTGGGATGAGTCAAATGCGCCAGGATAGTGCTCTCATGTCGCAGCGCCCTGACGGCCTCACGGCCGTTATCGGGCAAGGCCTGCTTTATGGCCCACAGATCGCCCGTTCTCATATCTTCCGATTTATATACGGCACCAACGGCACCCTGACCCATCAATTGCAGTATACGATAACGTCGACGCAGTATACTGCCCGATGCCAATGTTGCAGACAATACCTTCACCTGCCTTACGGCTCCGGTTAATCCTGGTGTATCCAGGCCATTATCCTGGAAGCCTTGCTCTTTATTCTGGCCAGGGCATTGTCTACGGCTTTCTCGGATCGGCTTATCTCGACGGCAATCTGTCTGTAGCTTTTGCCTCCCACATAGGAGAGAAGCACTCTGTACTCCAGCGGTGACAGGGATTTCTTCAGATTGACTTTTAAGAGCCTGACGACTTCGGATCCAATAAGCAGGGATTCGGGGTCCGCGCTGTCGGCAACAGCCAGGCATTCGTGCAAATCATTATCCTCATCGCTGCCGCCCCAGGGAGCATCGATAGACCTGGAGTTGTTGAGAGGTATATGCTTGCGCCGGTTGGCTCCCTTTACGGCTGTAAGAACCTGACGTCGGATACAGAGATCGGCAAAGAAATGAAATGATGAGTGCTTACGGGGATCGTAATCCCTGACAGCGTTTAAAAGGCCGATCATTCCCTCCTGTATCAGATCCTCGCGCTCGGCTCCTCTAAGAAAATACGATCGTATATTTTTATAGACAAGGCCCCTGTATTTATTTACGATATACTCACAGGCGCTCTCATTGCCGCAGCCGGCGGCATATACAACCTCCTCTTCGGGCAACCCGGGCCAACTGCTCGCCCGGTCACCGGAATATACCAATTGACAGACTATGTCTTTTTTCGCCGTCGGCATGGTAAACTCCTCCCGCATCATCCCATCAGTGGAACAGCCTGACAGGGTCGGTCGCCACCGATGATATTATGATCTCGACTTCACCGGCAAGTCTCTGCTGCAGATCGTCTCTGAGCTTGAAGACGACAGGCCTCTCCGTAGCGGCGTGACCTGCGTCTATCAGCGCCAGACCCATAGTCTCCGCCTGCTGAGCCTCATGGTATTTTATATCGCCGGTCAGAAGCAGATCCGCCTGACGATCGACGGCACGTTCGATAAGGCCTCCTCCGCTGCCGCCGCAGACCGCTACCTTTTTTATGATACGCTCAGGATCCCCCACTATCCTCAGATACTCCGTCCCTAGAAGACGGCGGATCTCACCCGCCAGTTCATCCAGGCGTTTCTCCTGCGGCAACTGCCCATAGCGCCCGAAACCGCTTTCCGCACCCGATTGCCGCAACTTGTAAACATCGTAAGCCACTTCCTCGTAGGGATGCGCCTTTAGCATGGCGGCGATCACCCTGTCCAGAACGGAAGAGGGCACTACGGTTTCCAATCTGTACTCGTCCGCCTCCTCTAAATTGCCGATCTCTCCGATATAGGGCTGTGCCCCTTCCAACGGCTTGAACGTTCCCGTTCCCCTGGAGATAAAGCTGCAATGACTGTACCGTCCGATATGCCCGGCGCCGGCGGCAGAGACAGCCTCTCTGACTACGTCGAGGGAATCGGCAGGAATGAAGACGACCAGTTTAAACAGGGATTCCGCTTCCGTGCGCTGCAGAACCCGGGGCTCCAGCAGGCCCAGCAGTTCCGCCAGGGCATCGCTGACGCCGCCTGCGGCCGAATCGAGGTTGGTATGAGCAGCCATCAGAGCTATGTCCCGGTTGACAAGAGCCGACAACACCGCTCCGATGGGGTTATCCGAACGTAAAGTTTTCAGAGGTTTGAAGATAAGAGGATGATGACTTATTACGGCCTGGGCTTCCCGCTGTACGGCTTCCTCCGCCACCGCGCCGTTGATATCCAGCGTCAGCAGTATGCGGTCCACGTTACTTTCAGGATGGCCTGTCTGCAGGCCCACGTTATCCCATTCGGAGGCCAACCTGGCCGGCGCCAGTTCCTCCATGATACGCAACAGTCTTTTAACCTTTACAGCCATACCCCGCCTCTCCTGCAGGCGAACTACAGCCCGCCCGTCATCGTCTCATAACAATCAACGCATTGCTGACAGGACGCTGTGCTCCGTCCGAAGGACGATTCACTATCCTGCCGCCTGCGTAAAGAGTGCTGGAGCCGCCGCTGTCCAGACCCATGGCTTCCACCGCACCCATACCACGCATCAGGCGAGCCAGTTCGGTAAACGTTACGCCTGTGCTGTATCCTTTGCGTCGCCCGTCCACAACCACCAGCAAGAGGCGATTGTCGGCGGTCACTCCTATGGCGGATCTGGAGGTGGGCGATAAGATACCTCCCCTGAAGCCCTCTTGCTTTGATCTTACCCAGATCCGCCCATCTTTAAGCAATCTGGGACCGCCGGTCAGGGCTTGAAGAACCCCTTCCCAGCCTTCTCCCAGAGAGAATTGCGTCTGGACCGATTCGCCGATATCCGGCAAATTCCGCATGGCCGACGATCCCCCGTCAAGCGACAGAACGTATCCGTCCTGCGGGATGACGGAATTGCCGTCCAGCACGGCAATAACCTTTCCCTGCCTGACCACTATCTCCCGGCCCTGCAGCCTGGTGCCGGTAGTAGTGCCGTACTCCGGCGTATACATGATAACCTCGTTGACCTTCCTGGGTCTGTTTATGCCCCAGACGGCTATAAACGGGTGGCCTTGACTTCTTATCAGGCGTCCTTCCATCCTGGGCACACCAAAAACCACCCCGTTGCCGGCGGTAAAGCCTACGGCCGTCCTGTACAGAATAGTCTTGTTAAGCAGGCGACCGTCTATCATTATCAATCCCACCGGCCATTTACGATGCTTGGCGGCAGTGTCAAAGAACGTAGCGTTTATGGCGCCTATAGCACCATGACGCTTAGCCAGCGCACCTACCGTCTCCAGCCTGCCCACTGTGCCGTGTGCCAGGGCAGGCCTGACGACCAGGGATTTATTGTTCATATCCACTTTAAGATAGTGAACATGCTGCTCCCCCCGGCCGCCGACATAGGTCCTCAAATGATAGTAAGAGACACCGTTGCAGAGCTTTTTGCTCCACTTCTTTGTCCCCGCGTCCGCCGCATCCACCCTGACAAGCGCCGACAACAGTAACAGAACCGCCGCCGCCAAACAGAACCTGAGCTTCACCGGCATGGTCTCACTTCCCCTGATGTGTATATTGCTGCGTAGTCTGCGGTGAGCCTTTATTATATTACGAATAAAAGCGGTTATTTGTTTCGTTTAAGTGCGTTATTGATATTATAGACTGCCCGGCAGATAAGACAAGTATCTTGGCTTATCCGTTCGTTTGTGCTTTAATATCAGCGAACAGTAACCCGGGAGGAGAATGAACAAATGATTCTGCGCGAGAGATACGCCGATAGTATAAACGAGGCCGTGGCCGTCTGCGGGCTGTTATCCGACAGAGGATACGTCACCGCCGAGGGAGGCAACTTGGCCGTAAGGCTGGAGGAGAATCTGCTGCTGATAACCCCTACCCGTCTCAACAAGGGCCTTATCCGCGATTGCGATATGGTCTTTATAGATATGGAAGGCCGCGTCCTGGAAAGCGAGCGCAAGTCCACCGGTGAAACGCCCATGTATCTCAGCATCTTCAACCGGCGCCCGGACGTAAGCAGCATCATTCACGCCCACCCGCCGGCAGCCTGCGCCTTTGCCGTTATAGACGGCGATAACCTGCTGATGCGCCCCTTCTACCCGGAGATGATCATAGATTGCGGCCCCGTCCCGGTAGTACCCTACGCCGAGCCGCTGACACAGCAACTGGCCGATAACTTCACACCCTTCCTGGACAAGTACAACACCTTCATCATGGAAAACCACGGCGTGCTGGTGCTCAACCGCGGCGGAATCATGGAGACCTACGGCAAGCTTGACCTGCTGGAAGGAACTGCACGGAGCCTGCTTTATGCCAAAGGAGCAGGGTTTGAGTTGAAGGAGATCTCCCGGCAGGAGGTTGAGAATCTGGAGAGGACTATGAAGACCAGGGGGATAGCTTTTACGGGGGGATTGAACGTGGTTGAGGGGTTGGAGGAGTTGTATTATTAGGGATTACAAGGTGTTGGATTAGAGATGGGATAAAGCCTCTTCTTCGAATAAGCTTAGATCGGCATTTGGATTGTATTTGCTGGTTCGACAATTTTATCTACTGGTCAAGCATATGATCATTCTGTCCCTGAATATACTGATCTAAAGAGACAGCCGAGTCTCCCACTTGCTCCTCCAAAACTACCATATCGTCCACAAGCTTCTGATACTTTTGAAGTGCTCTCAGAATACACGTTTCCGTTCGAAGGCTTTCTGCACGACAGCGCCACTTCTGAATAGGGTCGCTAATGATCGGGGAGTTCCAATGTCTCTTAAATACTTTTATTGCATCACCCATTGTATTAACAGTCCCGCCTGAAGCGTTTATTACACTGCCTGCAGAATCTGATGAGAGAAGAACCGGCCACATTTGAGCCTCAAATATCGCTTCTTCTCGCGTCCTTTTCTGTGGGGCATTATTGGAAATAAAATCGATCATTCTGTCCAGATCATCAAGCCTCGCAATAACTGCATCGCCTAGGGCAACGCCGAAGTGACGATCAATCGGCGGCTTTGCTTCAGACAGTTTCCGGGCAACTACAGGAAGTGCGCTTTGCAAATTATGAGACAAACCTTTCTCACCGCAGTATTCCTTCACGATATCGGAAAGTCTGTCAGTTGAAGACCACCAGTAATCTTCGTGCTTGAGACGAGGAATTACCGAACAAACAAGTTCATGGTAATGCCAAGCTATGTCTACTATGATACCTTCATGGATAAGCCCCTGATGATAAAGTTGGTTCCTGTATGAGTGGCAGATGAGGATAAATGCTGCCTCATCAGGCAAAATGACTTTATCTTTCTTGGCAAACTTAACCTTTTCATCGAAACGTTGGCCCAAGACGCGAGCCTTCTCTTTTTCAGAATATTTCGGCAGTGTAGATAATCCCCACAAAGCACTCCGCTTCATTACCTGTCGTGCATGACGATGAAGGACTAATTCCATAACATTATCTGTTAGTATCAGTGCAAATCTAGCGAATGCCGGAAGGCGCCTCTGAAGTTGTTCAGCGGCCAGATCCAACTGCTCTACACAATGATGTAACTGTGCAATCATTCAACATTCCTTGCCCGAGTTTATTAATCACATCTTCCGCAATACCAATTTACTGTTACGTCCATACTCATACCGACAGTCCGTATCTATTGGCCGGTTGAATTCATTACCGTTTCACTGAGCCGGTTACCATAATCCCCAGGAATGTTGCTGTTTGGTTTATCTGCTCAATAAAATTTAGCCCTTTTCCGGTAATGGGTTCGTATCTGACTTCGTCGAATTTCAACATTGTCAAAACCCCTTCAGGCGAGTATCGACTAAATAGTTCCTGAATTGCCGATGAGCACATAAATTTCCATCAATAAGGGTACGAAGCTTGCTACTAACGCCTACCATCACATAACACCGACCCGCGTTCGTGGCTTTGTTATGCGTGTCCTTTCGGACATGTGCTGCTTTAACTGTTTAATACTCAAGGCTGGCTGCGTCCTATGAATGATTGCATGACAGTTTGGACATATTGGCCTCAGATCCTTAATTGGGTCTAGCTTGTATTCCTTCTTGATCTGGGATAAAGGGACGCAGTGATGGACATGAATATAGCGTTCGCCGATATCCCCATATATCTCTTTAAAGTCAAACGAACACACCGAACATTTGTAGCCATAGTGATCTATACACTTGGCCCTTGCATTAGTATTACGTTCATATGCGTTGACAGAAATCCTTCGCGAAGTGCCTTCAATGTACTGTTCTGGACTAACTACTTCTTCTGGCAAATGAACTGTTTTTATACCATCAAAGGCATACCAACCTGTTCCGACCTTCTTCAAAATTTTTGGACTCAACTGTGGGATAAAGCCTTTGATTGCTGCTGGCCCATATCCATTCTCATCTTGCTTTTCATCCGAGAATATAAGAGGAAATGTCTTTAGCCGATATCCTTCCTCTTCGATCAAACGGATATGTTCCCGTGATTGACCGTAGGAAGGTTGTTTCCGTCCCTTGTAATTCATCTGCCAATGCTCACTCAATATAAGCGAGGCATTTCCATCCGTGTGTAAATCCCATGTACCAAATATGATCACTTTCTCTTTTGCATTTGTGAATGACCAACTCCATGTCCAGTTACGACAGGTAGCCCCTTGAGATTCAATAAACTTCTTTCGATTCATGCTCCCTCATCCGCTTCTAGAATGACAGTGCTAAAGCCCTCCTAGATTCTGTTAGTAATTACAAAGTTCAGCACCGCCAGAGTAAGCGTCTGACCTCTTTCGGCAACTCGTCTTCGTCCAGCCCTGTTCCAAAGTTTACACCTATCCAATTGCCTCCCGGATCACGGCGCATGATCACAAGCGCCTGCTCTAACTCGCGGTCGACAGCTTCGACCATCGCTGTCGCCCACCAAACGCCCTTATTATCGCGCACCCACCGGATCTCCGAAACCCTGAACCCTATATTACTGGCAATCCCCTCAGACGCATACTCCAAGATTGCAGCCTCAAGCTCTGTGGCTTGGGATGTATAACCATCAACATAACGAGAGAGCGCTTCGATAGTATCACGACCAGCAAGAACTAGCCACTCAAGTGTCTCAGGTGAAACTTGTTCACCGTGTACGCCACGATTCAAGACGGGAACTAAGTCGGCGAGTGCGTTTGCAAGTTCCCACGGAAGAATACCATTTTGGGCTAACGTGCGTATCGTCCTAGATAGAGCCATACGCCCCCCACCAAAGCCAACCGAAGCAGCTACAGCAAGCTGCCTTACAAGTTTTTCGATTGCATGCCTAAGTTCAAATGATAAGGTGGCAAAGTCATCCGCCACGATTGTCTCACTCACCCATGATGGCTGGCAGGTAATTGTCTTCTTCGGCAACTGTGTCTCAGTTGCCTGCGCGCTCTC
>JAQVUQ010000107.1 GCA_028699365.1 bacterium
ATATCCCGGCAAGAGATACTACGGCGGCTGTGAGTTCGTCGATGTGGTGGAGACACTGGCCATAGACAGGGCAAAGAAGCTCTTTGGCGCCGAGCATGTCAACGTTCAGCCTCACTCCGGTTCGCAGGCCAATATGGCCGCATACTTTGCCGTCCTTAAGCCGGGAGATACCATTCTGGCTATGGACCTGGCCCACGGCGGCCACCTTACGCACGGACACAGAATGAACTTCTCCGGCCTGCTCTACAACGTCTGTTCCTACGGGGTCAGCCCGGAGGATCACCGCATAGATTACGATGCTCTGCTGGCTCAGGCCAAAGAGTGCAAGCCTAAAATGATAGTGGCTGGTGCCAGCGCCTATCCGCGCAAGCTGGATTTTGAGCGCTTCCGCGCCATCTGCGACGAGGTGGGTGCTTATCTGATGGTGGATATGGCTCACATTGCCGGGCTGGTGGCAGCCGGATTGCACCAGAGCCCGGTGCCTTACGCCGATTTCACCACTACCACCACCCATAAGACGCTGCGGGGTCCGCGGGCCGGTATGGTTATCTGCAAGGCGGAGTACGCCAAGGCGCTGGATAACGCTCTCTTTCCCGGGTTGCAGGGCGGCCCGCTGATGCATGTGATCGCCGCCAAGGCGGTGGCGTTTAAGGAAGCCATGACGCCGGAATTCAAGCAGTATCAGCGTGATATACTCAGCAACGCTGCGGCGCTGGCGGAGGAGCTTATCAAACGCGGCTTTGAACTGAGTTCCGGTGGCACGGACAACCATCTGATGCTGGTGGACGTGACCACCAAGGATATGACCGGCCTCGATGCCCAACTGCTCCTGGATGAGATAGGCGTAACGGTCAACAAGAATATGATACCTTTCGATAAGCTGAAACCGATGGTGACCAGCGGCATACGAATAGGAACTCCGGCTGTAACTACCAGGGGCATGGGGGTAGAAGAGATGAAGGAGATAGCCCATATTATCGACGAGGTGCTCTCCAACTCCGATAACCGTCTGACCCTGGAATGGTCCAGGCATCGGGTCAAGGATCTTTGCAGCAAATTCCCGCTTTACCGGGACCTGGATACGGATTGCTGCTAAGCCGCCCAGGGGCGGCAGGCTGAAGACTGAAGTCTGAAGGCTGAAGATTATCAGCTTTGTATTTTGGATTTTTAATGGTGAACTATGCGGAAGAGGCATAGGGTGATATCTGAATGAATAAAGAGATTGTAAAATCCGGTCTGGAAACAACCGATCGTCCGGATTGGGATGCCTATTTTATGGAGATAGCGGCGGTGGTGGCCAAACGGGCCACCTGCGGTCGTCGCCGGGTGGGCGCCATCCTGGTCAAGGATAAGCGTATCCTGTCTACCGGCTACAATGGGGCGCCGTCCGGACTGCGGCACTGCCTGGAGGTAGGGTGCCTGCGGGAGCGCCTGGGAGTTCCTTCCGGCGAGCGGGCGGAACTCTGCCGGGGGCTGCACGCGGAGCAGAATGCCATCATCCAGGCCGCTCTGCACGGCGTGCCCATAGAGGGAGCCGTTCTTTACTGTACCAACCAGCCTTGCTCTGTTTGTGCCAAGATGCTGGTAAATGCCGGTGTCAGGCGTATTGTTTTTACCGGCTCTTATCCTGACGAACTGGCTGTGGATATCCTTGGCGAAGCCGGGATAGAGATGACGATATTCAGAGGTTAATGTGAATTCTTCCGTTTACTATGCCATATCGTTTGCGGCGGCTCTGGTCGTTTCATTGGCTCTGACGCCGCTGGTGCGCCTGATGGCTGTCCGGCTGGGAGCTGTCGATCGTCCTCAGTCACGCAAGGTTCACAAAGAGCCTGTACCACTCTGGGGCGGTCTGGCCATTTATGCGGCTCTGGTCGTTGCGCTGGCGGGTATTTCCGTCCTGAGCGCTACGCCGATGACCATGCTTATGAAGGGAATAATAGTCGGTGGAGCGTTCATAGTGGTTGTCGGTATGGTGGACGATGCCGTCGGCATGCCTGCACGGCTGAAACTGGTCTTTCAGATAGTGGGAGCGCTGATACTGATAGGCTTCGGCGTGAGGGTGGATTTGCTTACCAACCCCCTCGGCGGCGGGTATATCTATCTCGGTGGCTGGGGAGTGCTGATAACCATCTTCTGGGTAGTGGCCGTCACCAATGCCATAAATCTTATCGACGGGCTTGACGGGCTGGCTTCAGGTTTATCGGGCATAGCTGCACTGGCCTTTTTCGTTCTCTCGCTCAAGTTCGGTCACCTCTCCATCTCGATCATCTCCATGGCTCTGGCCGGAGCCTGTCTGGGCTTTCTCCGATATAATTTCAACCCGGCCAGTATATTCATGGGGGATACCGGCTCGATGCTGCTGGGCTACGTGCTGGCAGCCGTCTCCGTAGCCGGCGCCTTTAAAGGCGCCGCTGCCGTCATGCTGGCGCTTCCCGTTATTGTCCTGGGGTTACCCATCTTTGACGTTTCCTTTGCCATTCTGCGCCGTTTGCGGAAGGGCAATCCCATCTTCCAGGCCGATAAAGAGCATCTGCACCATCGCCTGCTCGACAGAGGATTGTCTCAGCGCCGGGCAGTCATGGTCCTGTATATGATAGGTATCGCCTGCAGTCTGCTGGCCATATATCTGTCTAATCTGCATTAGCCATCCATGGATGGCTAATGCAGGAAGTCAGAAGTCAGAAGTCAGAAGTGCAGGTCCGTTGTGAAAGTATTGGGGACCGTTTGCAGGTTAGGAGCCAGGAGCCAGGAGTTTGGGCAGGTTATTTAGTCTTATGTCTGCCGGCAACTTATGCCTGGAACGAATAACGAATAACAAGGAACGAATACATGGGAAGCCCGAAACCAACAACCAACAACCAACAACCAACAACCGCGCCTGAAGGGCGCTCCCGGCCCAGAGTTGCTGTAATCTTCGGGACCAGGCCGGAGGCCGTCAAGATGGCTCCGGTGGTACGGAGTTTCAAGGCGGAGAACAGTCTGGAAACAATCGTCATCGTCACGGCCCAGCACAGGGAGATGCTGGATCAGGTCATGGCCACCTTCGATATCGGCGCCGATTACGATCTCGATATCATGTCTCCCGGACAGAGCCTGACTACCATTACCAATCGCGTGTTGACCGGTATAGACGATCTGCTGAAGAAGACTGCTCCGGATATGATACTGGTCCAGGGGGACACGACCACCGTTTTTGCCTCCTCGCTGGCAGCCTTTTATAACAGGGTGGCCGTGGGTCACGTGGAGGCCGGGCTGCGTACGGATGATAAATACAACCCCTTCCCTGAAGAGATAAACCGCCGCCTTACCGGCGTCATGGCCGATCTGCATTTTGCTCCCACCACCGTTTCACGGGACAATCTTCTGCGGGAGGGCGTGCCTGCGGAGCGGATAATGGTCACGGGCAACACCGTTATCGATTCGCTGATGATGGTGGCTGGCCGGCCCTACTCCTTTGCCGGTGGAGAACTGGCCCGGCTGGAAGAGCATCCCGGCCGGGTGGTGCTGATAACGGCCCACAGGCGTGAAAACTGGGGTGCTCCCATGCTGAGCATAGCTCGTGCTCTGGCCCGGCTGGCGCATCGTTATCCCGATACGCTCTTCGTCTTTCCCATGCATCGTAATCCCGAGGTGCGCAGAGTCGTAGCCGGGGAACTGGCCGATCGGACTAACGTCATGCTGATAGAGCCGCAGGACTACGAGCCTTTTGTCCACCTGATGAAGCGCAGCCATCTTATCATCACCGATTCCGGCGGCGTTCAGGAGGAAGCTCCGTCGCTGGGTATTCCCGTGCTTGTGTTGCGTGAGCGCACCGAGCGTCCGGAAGCGGTCGACGTGGGGACCGTTCGTCTGGTAGGCACCGATGAGGAGAACATCTTTACCCAGTCGGTCGAGCTTATGGATGATGAGGAAGCTCGCCGAAAGATGGCTGGAACGGCCAACCCTTACGGCGACGGCAAATCCTCGGAGCGTATTCTGGCCGGAGTTATGCGATACTTCAATCTGGAGGTGGTTATATGAAATATAAGTCGATTCTCGTTCCGATCAACGGCGCCGATTATGCGGAAGAAATGATTGAGCTGGCCTGTAAACTGGCCGATCGGGATGAGGCCGAGCTTCATGTCCTTTACGTTTACGTCGTTCCCCGGACACTGCCTATCGACGCCTCGGTTCCCGTGGAGGAGAACAAGGGAGCGGAGGTGCTGGCTCGTGCCGAGGCGGCAGCCGCAGCCGCCGGCGTAGGTATCAGGACTCATTTCTATCAATCGCGCTCCGCCGGTGTCTCCATTCTGGATGCCGTAGAGCGTCTGCAGGCGGATCTTGTGGTTCTGGGCGTAAGCGGCGAGCCGCGGGTAGGCGGTATCTTCTTTGGTGCCACTACCAGCCTCGTCCTGAAAAATGCGCCCTGTCGGGTATTAATCGGCAGAGCCGGCATGGAGGTTTGACATGAAGATAGTAATTATGGGCTGCGGCCGTGTAGGTGTGCTCCTGGCCAGAATACTGGACAGCGAGGGGCACGAGGTGTCGGTGATAGACAGGGATGTTTTGGCGTTTGACGATCTTTGCCAGGGATTCCAGGGGCGCATGGTCACCGGCAACGGCATCGATGCCGATGTGCAGCGCGAGGCAGGCGCCGAGGGTGCCGATGCCTTTGTGGCCGCTACCAGGGATGACAACACCAATATCATGGCCGCGCAGGTGGCCAGGGAGATATTCGGAATCCCCAAAGTCGTGGCCAGAATATACGATCCGGACAGGGAGCATATCTTCAACGAACTGGGGCTGGAAACCATCTGTCCCGTCACGGTGGGGGCGTTTCAGATAAGAAACGCCATCCTTGCCGGAGCGCTGAGGCGTACGCCTCTGGAAGCCGGCAATCTGGAACTGATCGAGACTGCGCTCCCGGAAGGGCTTGACGGCAGGAGCGTTCGCGATATCCAGAGCCCCGGCGAGGTCAGGGTTGTTGCCTTGCAGCGGGAAGGTTTATCGATGATACCCGTCGGAGATACCAAATTGAAGAGCGGCGATGTCATGACCGTCGTCATCTCCAGGGATGTTCTGCCCAGGCTGCAGGCGGTTTTGGGCATAGAGGCATGATTATTGAAGGGAGGAAATCCCATGTACGTGATATTGGTGGGAGGCGGTAAGGTCGGTTATTACCTTACCAAAACTCTGTTGGCCGAGGGGTTCGAAGTTACGCTGATCGAAAAGAACAGAAGTATATTCGAGAAGCTTTTCCAGGAGTTCAAGGGTTCCGTAGTCCTGGGAGACGGCACGGATATCAAGGTTCTGCACGATGCCGGGGCCGGACGGGCCGATCTGGTGGCTTCAGTGACGGGATACGATCAGGACAATCTGGTAGCCTGCCAACTGGCTAAAAGAAAGTTCGGCGTGGGGCGGACCATAGCCAGAGTGAACAATCCCAAAAATGAAGAGATCCTGCGTCGTCTGGGAGTGGATACCACGCTTAGCAGCACCCGGGTCATCTTCAGCCTGATCGAGCAGGAAGTGGCTCATGGCGGTTATGTCTCCTCGCTGACAAAGGATATATTCAGCAACCCGGAAGGCAAATAAACTTCCGAACTCTATTGGCTCGGGTAGTTTTGCGGAGGATAGGGCTTATGGCTGAGAATATAGTTTCCAGGATAAGACAGGCTGAGGAAGAGGCTGCTTCCATAATATCCACTGCCAGAGAAGGAGCGTCAGGTATTATACGCGATGCCTCCGCAACTGCCGAGGCCTTGCTGGCCGAGAGCCGGCGCCTTGGAGAGGCACAGGCATCCTCTCTGACAGCGAAAACCGAAGCCGAATCGACGGTCGAGATCGAAGAGCTGCGTCGTCTGTCAAGCCGGAGGAAAGAGCGTCTGATGAACGCGGCCGACCAGGGGTGTGAGACTGCAGTAAGCTACGTTCTGGAGGAGGTTCTCCGTCACTATGGCCGTAGCTAAGATGCTCAAGGTCAGGCTGGTGACGCACGAGAGCGTCAGAAACAAGGTCGTTGCCGTCCTTCAGGACAGCGGTTTGATGGAGATCGGGCATCTTGTCGGTGATACCGTGGAGAGCGAGACGCGCGAGTCTCTGGACAGGCTGCGATTACCGGATAACGTCAACATCCTCACCCGCACTGTCTCCGAATTGGGCTATATCGTCGATTGGCTCAATCCATATGCAGTGCGTAAGGAAGGCTTTCTGGACAGGCTCTCTCCCGCAAGGCTGCCGTTCAGCCGGGAAAGGTTTGAAGCCGCTGCCTGCAATTACGGACGCTATGAGCGGGTATACGGAGATCTTTCCGCCATGGAGCGGCGGATGGTAGAGATACGCAACGAGAGATCGCGGCTGGAGCATGATATAGAGCAGTTGCAGCCCTGGACAGATCTGGATATACCGCTGGGCGATGTGGTCTCCACGACCGTGACAACACTGCTTATGGGCTCCGTTGACGGTAAACGCCTGCCCGATCTGGTATCCGAGCTGGAAGAGCATGGAGAGCCTTTCCATCTTGAGGAAGTGTCCTTCCAGGCCGGGCGTGCCTACTTCCTGTTTGCCGGTTTAGCCTCCGATACGGAAGCAGTGAAGATCGTTCATAGCTACGATCCTGCTCTGCTGAGCTTCCCACCCGGGACGCCGGCGGCGTCTGCTGAACTGGATCGTCTTCGGGCGGAAACGGATCGCCTGCAGCAGGAAACGGCGGAGATAGAGAACCGGGCCGTCGTTACGGCTGAGGACATCGATACCTATAAGGCCGCCTACGACTATCTGCATCTGGAACTGGAGCGTTATACCGTGCTGGAGCGGATGGCCGGCACGGAGAGCGTTACGGTCATCGACGGCTGGGTCAGGGCCAGGGACGTGGATGAACTGAAGAGGCGAGTCCATGCGGCCACTCCGCTGGCCGAGATGAGTTTCCGTGAGCCGGAGCCCGGCGAGGACGCCCCCGTAGCTTTGATCAATCCCCGCCTGACCAGGCCCTTTGAGGTCATAACCAGGCTTTACAGCCTGCCTTCCTTCAGGGAACTGGATCCGACCTCTTCACTGGCCATATTCTTCTTTATCTTTTTCGGTATGGCCCTGGGCGATGCCGGCTACGGCACGATTATGTTACTGCTCTCTCTGGCCGGGCTGCGCTTCCTGCGCCTCAGCGACAGCGGGCGCAGCTTTCTGCAACTGCTGCTGATATGCGCCGTTTCGACTATCGCTTACGGCGCTTACTCCAAGGCCTGGTTCGGCAATCTGATCTTTCCGGAGTATGATTTTGTAGGCGGCTTTATAACCGTCATGATAGTTTCCCTGGCGCTTGGAGTAATTCATCTCGTTTACGCCATTGCGGTAGAGTTCTACGATAACGTCAGGCACGGCGATACATCCGCCGCCGTTCAGGATCAGGGCAGTTGGCTGCTCTTCATAGCAGGCGCACTGCTCTTCTCCCTGTCACGTGTCATCAATCTGCCGCCGGCCGCCGGCATCGCCGGCAATTATCTCTTCCTTTTCGGTGCCCTGGCCTCCATCTACAGCATGGGACGGTTGCAGAAGAGCATACCGGCCAAACTGGCCGTGGGCATAGGCACGTTCTATATGAGCGTTACCGGCTTTCTGGGCGACGTTCTTTCGTATCTCAGGCTGCTGGCCCTGGGACTGGCCACCGGCGGCATAGCCGTGGTGGTCAACCAGATTGCCGGGCTCTTCCGTGACGTTCCGTATGTGGGGCTGTTGATTACGATACTGATAATGGTGGCCGGCCACACTATGAATATGGCCATAAACGTTTTCGGAGCTTTCATTCATTCCACCCGGTTGCAATTTGTGGAGTTTTTCGGTAAGTTCTATGAAGGCGGCGGGCGGGAGTTTAAACCCTTTGCCGCCGATACTAAGTATGTAGAGGTTATAGAACAGGCACAAAGGCACATAGGCACATAGGGCTGGAGCCTGTTTGAATTAACGATGGTTTAGAGTGTGTAGTTCTGTAATGAGGAGGATTTGCATATGGACATTTTAGGAGTAGTCTTTTCCTTTGCCGGGGCGGCGCTGGCCGCCGGGCTGGCCGGTATCGGGTCGGCTATCGGTGTCAGCATAGCCGGACAGGTGGCGGTTGGCCTTGTAACGGAAGAACCGGAGAAATTCGGCCAGACGCTCATTCTGCAGGCCTTGCCGGGCACTCAGGGCATATACGGCC
>JAQVUQ010000108.1 GCA_028699365.1 bacterium
CCCGGCAAACGCTTTATGCCGTTACCGATGGCGCTGTACTGCTCAATAACAGTCAGCATTGTGAAGTAAAGAATAATTACATTACTCAATGTGCCCGGGGTATCATGGTTGCCGGAACGTCGGATTACTGTACGGTTGAGGATAACTTCATCGAGAAATCGTTTGCTTATGCATCTTCTAACTATTGGTACGCAACGCCGATTTTTTCGGTTGCCAATTATGCTACTATCAGGCGGAATGAAATAGACGGTTTGATTACTTTCTATGATGACAGCACTCTTGTGGCCGGACAGGGGATTGCCCTGGAAATCCAGAATTATCCTAATTACTATTGCTACGGAGCGCAGATTTACCGGAATGAAGTGCGTAACGTGGCCTGGTGGGGCATACGATGCCAGCAGTTCATAACAAATACCGGTATACAGGCTGTGGATATTAATGTCTATGAGAATTACATCCATGACAGTGCCGCGCCAGGTGCAGGCACGGGTGAAGAGGACGGCATTGCCTTCGGGTGTAACGCCGGTGATGCTTATAACCACTTTACCGGTGTGAACGTCTATCGGAACGTTATCTACAACTTTGTCAACTCGGGGGTGATCGTGTGCAACTATTGGGACGATGCCGATATATACGGCAACCTGATAGGCAAAGTAGGCTATGACGGCGCCGGAGGCATCTATCTTTCCACGGCTACCCTTAAGGACTGCAATATCTATAACAATACTCTCTACGATTGCCGTCATGACGGCATCGTCTGTTACGGCGCCTATTTCGGTGGGCAGGGGGTAAAGATCAACAATAACATTATTACGGATGTGTCCTTTACCCAGTCGGGTCACGGCAAAGCCGTATTTGTTTCAGCTAACGCGGCGCCGTATGTAAGCGGCGGGTATAATTGCTTCTACGATATAGACGGCTCTCCCACGACGCTCAACTTCACCAATACGAATGGAATAACCAGCGATCCTTCATTTTGCGACTCAGCGGCCGGCAACTTCCATCTGGGTGACAGCTCTCTCTGTATAGGTGCCGGTACGGATGTCGATCTGGACTATGATCTGGACTACAATGCTATAACCGGTACGGCGGATATCGGGTGCTATAAAGGGATATCCTACAGCCAGGCCTGTTATCTGAAGATGGACGAGGGGAGCGGATTTACCGCTTACGATGAGACGGCTAACGCCAACGACGGCACGCTGTCCGCGGCTCTTGACACGTCAACTTGCTGGGTGGATGCTGCAATAGACAAGGGTGTATCCTTCACCTCCAGCAATTGGAACAAATACATCGATTGCGGCAACGATGCCTCGCTTAACGGGCTCTCCAACTATACGGTCTGTGCCTGGGTGAAGGCGGATTCTTCCGGGTCGGGAACCGGCAACAGGTATGTAATAATGAAATATGGCGGGTCCACGCTGGAGGGCTTTATGCTGCGCCTGGAATCAAACAATAACATTGCTTTTTACCAGGTTGCCAACGGAGTTGTCTGGAACGCCAATCTGGTTCTCAGCACAGCGTTTCCGCATGACGGCCTGTTCCATCATGTAGCAGCTACCTTCTCGTATGACGGCACTACCATCGCCGATAAACTCTATATCGATGGGATCCTATGCGATAGCGGTAGCGATACCTTGGTCCCCGATATCTCCACCTCGTTATCAACTCTCAGAATAGGTGGAGGCGTTTTCAATGGTATACTTGATGAGGCAAAGGTATACGGCCGGGTACTGACGGAAAAAGAGATATGGGCCATTTCCCGAATGTGGCAGTGACGATATTGCAAGCGGCGTTAGTTTAGAAAGGGGCATGTCCGATGCTGAAAAAATCTTTATTCTGTCTTCTGTCTTTGATTCTCCTTGCGGTTCCAATGGGTTTTGCCCAGGAAGCGGGAGAGGGTATTGAGCTGAACGGCGGCTTTGAGAAAACGGAGGACGTTCAGGGAAAGCTTACGCCCGCCGGCTGGGTAATATGGGAATATGTCAAAGACGGCTCGATGGAGCTGGTCAAAGAGACTTATGAGGGGAAATACGCCCTGAAACTCACGGCCCTGGCAGGAAACGACAAAAAGGGATTAATAATCCATTCCGAAAAGTTCCCTGTAGTGAACAAGGAAAAGATTACCTTCCAAGTGGCCTTGAAGGGTTCAAAAATACCCTTTATGATGATGGTTTATGACGAGAAGGGCAAAGAGCTGACCAGGCTCTATCAGACAGGAGCTTCAGAGACAGGCAAATGGACTGTAAATACCCTTGTCTTCCCCGTCGACGTTGCGGGTGCGGTCTCCGGGCGGCTCTTTATTTCCTGTCCCAAGGGACAGGAGGTTGCTGTGGATGCTCTCGAGGTTAAAAAAAAACCGGTAACGGAGCAGATTACCAGGACAGGGTATCTTCCTGAATATCAGCCCTTTATCAGTTACAACCAGGCCTGGCCTTTGGGCCGGGCCTGGACCTCCTTAAGAATAGGAAATAAGGATTTTTACTTCGCGGAGCAGGGCAACTATATCAGGATGAACAAGGATGCGGCCGCAAAGTTCTATGACACCGGCCTCCTGCAGAGAATGATCCCCGGACACTGGATGCTGAAATACTTTGATCCCAGGGAATATGAGAAAGCCGCCCCGGCTTACAAGGGGATTGTCGACGATTTTCTGAAGAACAAATGGCCGCTTCATTCGATAGAATACTGCTCTTTCCGGGGTAATCCCATTCCCTCAAAGGAGAGCCTTGATGCCGTCACGGATATATGGATAGGTGACGGCCAACCGGAAGAGCCTATCTACCGGCTGGAACCGGTTAAGCACTATATGGAAACAGGCAAGCTCTGGCAAGGGTCTTCCATGTATATTGGTAACGAAGCGGCTGTAGTGGACTATTTCAAGAACGTCTTTATGCCGGAACTCAGAAAAGCCATACCGGATTGCGAGAAGCCGGACAAGAAATGGACCGGCCGTGAAGTAAAAATTCTTTCCGATATTTATTGCGATACTTATACCAGAAAGCTTACTCCCATGGTCTGGACCATGTATCTCTCTCCTTATGAAATGGCTGTCGGAAAAGCCGTGAAAACCGTTGCTCAAAAGGGATGCGATGCCGGCGGCAATGCAGTGACCAGAGGTATTATGCGCCAGAGCGGCGGCAATAAGTTCTTCTATGTCTGGCGCGGACATGAGCCTGCCGAAAGGTACGCTTATTCGAACAATTCCACTTTGTTTAACAGGCCCGACAGAGAGGGCTGGGGCGTACCGCTGCCTTACCTGCGCTACTATATCTTCAGACCCTTTCTATGCGGGGCCAACTATTATATGAACGAAGCGTTTCCCGTATCTCTAACAGAGGATCTTGATGAGGACGGTAACGCGTCTCTGTCACCGTTGGGTGAGATTGCTATGGATATGCTGGATTACGTGGAGCGCCATCCCAACCGGGGCACTACGTATTCGCCTGTCGCCCTGCTTGACAGGTGGGATACGGAAGGGTCTCCTGCAACCACCTTCAAGATATCCGATTACGACTTTGATGCCAAATCCATGAATATAGCTTTGCAGTGGGATCTTCTCTGGCCTGAACACCGTGACTCAACGCTTATCGGCGGGTATAATCGCACGGCTCCGTACGGGGAGATAATAGATATTCTCAGGCCTAATCCTTACGTTAAGGCCGCTCCCGCTCTCTTTGACGGCTACAAGCTGTTGATAATGTCCGGCGGGCAGAAGATGAGCCGGGAATATGCTTTATCGCTTCAAGAATACGTGAAAGCGGGCGGCAGTCTGGTTGTCAATGCTGCTGATGTTTCAGAAGCCTTCTCCGTCGATTTTGCCGGCGCTGCTGTCGGCAATGTATTTAGAGCCGATACGGCCGTAAATTGCCGGACCAAGGTTTCCTTTAAAGAGAACAGCTTCACAGCCTATGAGCTTACACCCGGCAAGGGCACGGAAGTGCTTTACGCAACAGATGATGGTAAGCCTTTGGTTACACTCTCCCGGTATGGACAGGGATACGTCGTTCTTGTCGGAGCACGCTATATGGTGCAGGATAGAGTGGAAAGGCTGCCTTACAACAGGGACGTTCCCGCTTACTACGATCCGAATAGAAAGCCTTTACTGAGCTTCACGCCGGATATGTTCGAGCATCTCCTGGCAGGTGTTACCCCCTTTGATATCAAGGTAAACTCTGCCGATAAGCCGGATATCTCCTGGCAGATCAATCGCAATGGTGCGGGCTGGACCGTAACGGTCTTCAACTACTCCCAGAAACGCGAGGAACTGGTGGCCAAAAGCCGTGGAACAGCCTGTGCCGATGCCTTCTATCCGCTCAAGGAAATCCCGTTTGAGATAGTCTGCCGCGACGCGACAATAAAAGATGTTGTTGAGCTTTACGGCGATAGAGATGTGAACTGGAAGACCATGAACGGAGAAGTGACCGTCAACGAAGCGACGCACGGTGGAGAGATACGGGTATACGAGTTCCAGCCCGTGAAGATAGTCTTTCCCGAGCGCGAGCGTTATGTCAATTACGCCCTGGGAAGGCCGGTCAAGGCTTCTTCTCAATTCATGCATTACAAGCCGGAAGCGGCGGTTGACGGTGATGTTTCCAACAGTATGTACTGGGCTTCCGGTATGACCAACAGAGAGTTCCCCCTGCCGCAGTGGCTGGAAATTGATCTCGGTCAGGAAAGGCAAATCGATCATATCTATGTAAAGCTGCATCACTGGGAAAATGCTGACCCGGAGACAAGGAAGTTCATCGTCAAATATGTCGTCGAAGCTTCGCAGGACGGAAAAAACTGGACGGCAGTTGTGGATGAGCGCAACAATATTGCCCCTGTAAAGGATTATGGCCTGGAGCGCTGGTTTGACCCGGTATCGGCCAGATATGTGCGGTTGACGGTATTGAAAAACTCCGGACACAGCGGTGCGCGTGTAGCAGAGATAAAGGTTATGGGGCAGGAGAAAGAGAGCTATAAGCCTGAGAGAAAGAGCATAATCCCTAAGTGGCAGGTGGAATTCCCCGGGCAGATAGACGATCCTAAAAAAAAACAGTTATGGCTGGCTGATCTGAAGCCTGAGAAAGCGGAAGTGGGCTGGATATTTCCCGGCAAGACCTGGGAGGATATGAAGGGAGAGATCAAGCTCTTTACCGGCAACGATGAAGGTCTTGTCTGCCCCAAAAGCCTCTTTGCCGAGAGTGTCAGCGACATAATCTATAAGATACCCTCCGGCGCCGAATGGTTTGCAGCCGTACCGGGTATAGGAGCCCCTGACTCCGGAGCTTCAGTGGAGTTCGAGGTATATGTTGACGGTATGTTGAAATACAAAAGCCCGTCCGTGGTCAGGGTGGGACAACGATTGATACCGGTTGTCGTCAATGTGTCTGATGCAAAGGAAATCAGGCTTCACGTCACGGACGGCGGTGATGGAATTGTCCACGATTATTCCTGGTGGGGCGTTCCCCGGTTTGTTCTGAAGTAGATAAGAGGGGAATTGTAATGCAAGCTGTTTATTTAGATGACGGGTATGGAAAGCTCCCTGGGGTTCTCCCCGCCGGCCGGATCGTTCATGATGTAATTTTCGATACGGATGCAGTTGCCGTGGTAAAAGAGTTCATCCTAAGCGCTGTCCCCTCCATAACCCGGCAACCTCTTAATCAATTGAAACATCCATACCTTGTTCCAGGTGCCACTTACAACGACCTTTGGGACTGGGATGCGCTCTTTACCTCATGTTCCGTTCCCGAAGAGTGGATGGAATATGCCAGGGGCAGCATCTTGAACCTGCTGGACTCTCCCCTGCAAAACGGGCGGCCGTCAAAGAAGGCAACTGTAGAGGGTGAATATGATTATTATTTGCATCCCTATCCGTTGAGAGCTCAGTTTGCGTACATTGTGGGATGCCGGCTGAAAGATTTCAGTTGGATAGAGCCATTCATGGATAAGCTTGTTGAAATTATGGACTGGTATGAACAGGCTACCAGAGATAATGAAGGGTTTTTTAAATGGCAGACTTTGACAGGCATAGACAACAACCCGTCCGTTTACGGCAGGCCGCCGGGAGCGACTGCCGGAGTGGACCTGGCGGCATTCCATTACCGGGAATACCGGGCGCTTGGCAAGCTGGCGGCAATTTTCGGACGCAAGGATGAGGGGCTTTGGCGGGAAAAGGCGGAAGAACTCAGGGACCTGGTAAGGACCGGATACTGGGACGAAATAGACGGTTATTTCTATGATATTGACCGTAATATCGATTACGGTGTGCCCGGGCGGCAGAAGATTACCTGGCAGACGTATCTGAAATTCAGAAACTGCTCCTGTCTCTACCCTCTTTGGGGCGGTATGGCGAATGATGAACAGGTTGCTTATATGGTAAAGGCGATTATGGACGAGAACGAGTTCCTTTCATTCTGCGGAATTCGCACTCACAGTAAGTATGATCCCGTTTATAACAATGAACTCAGCGGAGGCCCTTCCAACTGGCAGGGTCCTGTTTGGGGGCTCAATACCTGCCTGACTGCTTACGGCCTGGCACGCTACGGTTACAAGAAGGAAGCTTTAGATGTAGCTTTGCGGTTAGTTAAGACATTTGCTCTGGATATAAGGCAGAACGGATGCATGCATGAGTATTATCACGGTGATACCGGGCAACCGCTTATCAAACCCGGCTTCCTGAACTGGAACATGCTTGCCGGCAGGATCATGGACGATATAGAAGGCGGCATCGACTGTACTACTCTCGATCTGCTGGATGATTAGTGACGGAGGCTATTGTGGAGTATACGGCAATGAACGGCATAACTAAGTAATCAGTATACACATGTGGGAGTTGGAAAGAAGATGAAGCAAGGTAGTTACGATTGGGTGAAAGAAGCTAACATGACGTCATGGTGGCTTTCCTGGAATGATCTTAGGTGGCCCTCTCCTGATGTTATTTCCGGATGGGAGCGACGCGCTGATGAATTCAGCCGGTTGGGCGTCAACGCGGTGACAACGTTCGGCTTCCATTTTCGCTGGGATTTCCTCAATCATTGGGAACTGTATAACGGCATATTGAGTAATATAGTGGAGATTTGTCATGACCGGGGTATAAAGGTTGTGGATCATCACAGTAATGTTTACTCTCATCGGGCAAGGAATTCGACCGATAGGCGGAATATAGCCGTTTCTCAGGCTCACCACCTGCCCTTTTATCCGGATTCCTGGGAGAACATGCAGGTTAACGGAAAAAGGATGTCCGATTGGAGAATCATTAGCGCCAGGACCGGGGCGGCTGCATATAGCGAAGGATATAACGCTGAGATGTTTTGCCCTAATAATCCGGATTTTAGAGAAGAATATCAAGCGTACGTTTCTAAATTGATCAACAACACAGGGATAGATGGATTAATGTCCGACGATACGGCTTTCCCTGAGATTTATTCATGTGTATGCAGGCATTGCACTGAGAAATACCGGCAAAGAACCGGTCAGGATATTCCGGCATCTGAAAGCCGGGATTTCTGGGGCAATTACGATTCAGCATTGTTTCAGGAATGGGTAGCTATGCGGTACGAATCCACCACCGAATTCTATGCAGGAGTAAAATCGGCTATGCCGGAAAATGTTGCTTTGTGGGGATGCAGTTGTGGCGATATTATGCCTTACAAGGTAAAGCAGGCGCATAGCTACGAAATGTGGATAGAACACATGGATGCAGTGTTTATTGAGATATATCATAAGCTTGACCTGGAAAGGGACAGGAATAGAATTTTTGCAGAACTTACGGCTGCCTCATCATTGGCAAACTATGTCAAAAAACCGTTACTGGTAATCTGCTACTCCGACCGGAAAGAGGATTTTGATAAGTGGGGTAGTATTTTAGAGGATTTTAATGCCAGACCATGGTTCTGCCGGCAAGTCAGAGCCAACCAACCGGTGCCGGAAGAAGAGATTCTTCAAGGTGGTTTTCCCTATGTCGAATCCAGGGTTGCGCCTAAGGCGGATTGCGGCGTGGTGTATTCAAAGAGATTAAAGGACTATTTTGGCCATGAAAACCCTGAATACTATAATAACTAAAGTCATGCAGTTTTCGGGTAAAGTTGAAAGAAAGTAGGAAGGCATGTTAGGATACCTCTTGAAAGACACCGCGATGCTTAACAGCCGCGGGTTTATATCGCAGCCAAACATCATAGTA
>JAQVUQ010000109.1 GCA_028699365.1 bacterium
TCATAATCCTCACTGCTCTTCAGCGGAGGTTCATATGCCCAGGCTCCGCCGTCTTCGCCCGAGAGATGGCGCTTTATATCCACGCCCCAGTAATTGGACGGCTCTACGTCAAAGATCGCTTCCACTTTGAAATACGGCTCCACCGGGGTATCGTCGTCTATATCACGTTTGTGCAGGATCTGCCTGAAGCTATATTCCAGGCTCTTCAGCCAGGGGTCCGTGCAGACCAGAGTATCAGGCGGCAGTATCTCCAACCAGCATCGTACCGGTTTGCACCATACCGGGGCACGGTCCGGCTTACGCAAAGCGTTGACGTCCCTCCAGCGCTGCATAATGCCCTGCATTCTGGGCTCATGGGCGATCTCCGCCACCTTCAGCCCCAGTTCCCGGACCAGGGCGCGTTCGTTCTGCTGTAAATTCGTCATCACGATCTCCTCTTCCCTCAAATCATGATAATACTCTATCCTGATTTGGCGGTATCAAAAACTACTTTGCCGAATCGAATCCCTACAGAATAGCGGGATCCGGTCCTGACGTCAACCGCTTTTTCAGATAGTGTATCGCCAAATGGCCTTAATATCAACGGTTTTATTGCCGGGATGACAGGCATATTTGGCTGTTTTTCGACAATTATTGTCCTTGATCCATTGCCGTGCTAAAATAGCCTCATGGACAAGGCAAATGATCATCTGATACGTCCCATGACCGAAGGCACTCTGCTGGAGATAACGCACTCCAGTAAAAACGCCGGCTCGCACCGTTCCGGGGTTATGCATCTGCACGGCTATTACGAATTGTATTATCTCATTTCCGGTGAAGTCGAATATTTTATTCTCAACAGAAGCCACAGGCTCTTTGAGGGCGATGTGGTGCTGATCAAGCCTTACGAGTCACATACTACGGTCTACTCCTTTGAGAGCAGTATGGAAAGGATAACCGTCAAGTTCGATCCCAAGTTCCTGGAAGGTTTCCAGGAACATCTTCGCGAAGCGAATGCCGATAACCTTTTGAAATCAGACATCAATGTGTTCAGGCTGTCTCCGGATGTCCGGAAAAAATTGAGCGATACCCTGGACGAGATGAACAGAGAATACCTGTCGCAGACAAGAGGCGCACAGACGATTATCCGATTATTGCTGACTAAGGCACTGATCCATCTGAACGGAGCCTTCGAAGCCGGCAACAGGGAGATTGAAGCCGGGAGAGGATCGGTCAGAAGCAAGGTTAACGGAATAGCCGATTATATCTACAGCCATTATGACGAGGATCTCTCCCTGGCAGGCCTGGCCGGGGCATTCAATATCAGCCCGTTCTACCTGGTCAGGATATTCAAGCGTCACACCGCCTTTACCCCTGCCGAGTATATAAACCACGTCAGGATAATGGAGGCCGTCAAATTACTCAGAGCAACAAACGACAGTATAGCGGATATAGCCGTCAATACAGGGTTTAACAGCATGACCCACTTCGGCCGGGTGTTCAAACGTCTGATAGGGGCTTCCCCCCTGAAGTTCAGGCAGAATCATAAGATGACGGGACAATATAATTAAAGCATATTCATGCCAGCCGATCCAATTGATCGAGCGCTACGGGATAGATAAGCGGTCGACCGTGGATAAAATTGTTTATCTCGTTGAAAGCATACCTTCCAACCCTTCTGCCGTTGCGGTTGAGGACACCCGCCATATGCGGCGTCAGGATCACATTGGGCATCCGTCGCAAAGGATGATCCTCAGCCGGCGGCTCGGGATCGGTGACGTCCAGCAGAGCGGTAAATCTGCCGGTAGCCAGTTCCTCCGTCAGAGCAGCCTCATCCACGATGGCCCCCCTGGAAGTGTTGATGAATACTGCGTTATCCTTGATGCTCCTGATCAATTCCCGGTTGACCATGCCTCTGGTGGCAGGGATATCAGGCGCATTTATACTGATATAATCACATTGTGAAAAGATTTCCTCCAGCGTCGCCTGCCTGACACCAAGCCGGCCGGCTTCATCCTCGGACAGATAAGGATCGTACACCCTTATCTCTTTCAGCTCGAAATTCTGCAGCAGCTTTATCAGATGCCGCCCGACAAAACCGGCGCCCACTATACCGGCAACTACACCGTATATCTCTACGGCACTGCCTGATTTCTCCGATCTCCAGCCGCCGCTCTCCACGGCCGACATCTGTTCCTTGAGCCGTTTGCCCATCATCAGTATGGCTCCCAGACAGTATTCGGCCACGCCTATGCCGATGGCGGGAGCGGCTGTAGTCACCTGTATCTTCCTGGATACAATCTCTTCACTGATAACCGGCTTGACGCTGCCGGCGGCATGGGCAATGAGTTTGAGGCCCGGAGCCGCGGCCAGCAACGCTCCCTCAAGGCGGGGACTCTCCCAGGACGTTACTACTATATCCGCCTTATCGATCAGCCGGATGGCCTTGGCCTCATCCATGACCGGCACCGCTTCCCAGGCAATCTCAGTAAGAGACCCCAACTCCGTCAGGGTGTCTTGATCGAAAACAAAACCGTACATCTTCTCGTTGATCAGTATGGCACACTTCATATTCAATTCCGCTCCCTTTTATACCTGGTATCGCGCCGTGCGCTCTACCTGTTCTACAATCCTGATGATCTCCAGCGTCTCATCCAGCGGCAGGGGCGGCTCATTCCCGATAAGTTGATCTACTATCCTGACGACAACGTCCTTCATTACCGTTGAAGTGCCGAAATGACTGTTGAGCTCCTTCCCCTGCCCGTTGGAGACAAAGACGCTATAGCTGCTGAGACCGTGCCATGTTGCCAGGATACCCTTGCTTCCGTCGACAAAATCCAGCTTGACCAGGTGCCTGTCTGCGGCATCGGGATAATCCTCTACGCTCCGCACCGGTTTGCTTACCAGGCTCATCAGCATTTCCAGCCCGTGTATGCCGTAGAAAGTAAAGCTCTCATGACATGGCGCACAGACTGAGCAGAAAGACGCTCCACCCATGGCCTCTATCTCCCGGCGCAGGTCATCCATGCCCTCCGCATAGCGGAAGGCCGAGTATGAGAAGGCCGTTGCCCGGTTCTCATTAGCCAGCAACTTGATGGCTGATGCGTCCGCGTAACTGCCGGCCAGAGGCTTGTCAATAAAGACAGGAAGCCCCGCTTCCAGAAAGGGACGGGTCATCTCCAGATGCTTCGCCCCATCCTTCTCCAGGATCATGACCGCATCCACTTCCCCGGCCATATCCTCCAGCGTCGGCGCCGTCCTGTCGATGCCGCAGGCCCGGCTTAGCTTAACAGCGTTTTCCGATTCACTATCCCAGCAAACCGTAATATGCCCTTTGTTCCTCAGAAAGCCCCTGTCGGCTTCCTTGTCGCCGGCAAAGAGTTCATACGTCCATCCGGGAGCGCTGCTGAAATAATCGGCTTCGTTTATTCCGTTGATATAGCCCCCAAAGACGTAGGCATGGGAAGTATTGATACCTGCTATTCCTATCTTATGCATAACAATCGATTCCCTCCGGTGTTTCCAACGCATAGCACTATTTTACCTTGCAGACGGAATTCCGGCAGCACCTTTATTGCCGGATAAGATGCCGGCTGTGAGTATATTTTCTACATATCTTGCCGACGGCAGGACTGTTTGGCAGCAAGGGGGCCGCATCTAGCGATGCTGCCCCCTTAAACAGATCAGGCCAAGGCCCTATCGCCTACAGCCCTGACAGTAGAGTATAGACATTACCGCCCAACTGTATAATCGGCATTTTTCGATAAATTTAGAGCGACAACATGTAACGCCTTCCTGTTCTTCTGTTCTGTCACAAAGTTCAGATTCTACAGGAAGGCGTTACTTTTCCGGTTTCTTACCGAGTTATTTTACCGGTTTTTGACTGACTATTGCACTTACCTCAATCAATAACGTTCAATCACAAAAGAACTTGACGTATAAAAGTCGTCCGCCGCATTCTGATCAGATGCGAATATCACCTTGTTGCCATCAGGTGATACAGAGGCTTTGGGCTCTGCGTAGTATGGATTATAAGCAGGCCTGGTGGAATTGTCCCAGCCGAATCGCCTGATTGTTTCAGACCCGTCAAGTTTTAATAAAAATATATCGAAAATCCCATCGCCATCAAGACAGGATATTAAACACCATCCAGGCAAGTTATAACATTGCCCGGAAATGTGTCCGTACAAGGTTTGACCTAATCCCAAGTCGTTTGCCTCCAAGATTACAGTTTGGGTTTGTGCTGAAAGATTCCATCTGATAATTTGATTTTGAGCGCCTACTGTGAGCCAAACATCGTTACCGTTATATTTTTGGAAGTCTCCGTGACCATCGCAATAAATTGTCCAGTAATCGTTCAGCGAGCCTCCGCTAATGCTCATTACCTTGTGCTCATAAGGATAGGGTACTCCACTCTTTCGGTAGATAACATATTGTCCATTGGGCGAGATTGCTGCCCAATTGTAGGAACTCCACGCTCCCGTAAAGGTCCGTTGAGCAACTGTAGAGCCATCTGAAACGTTAATAACGCGAAGCACCAGATCATCGCCGGATCTGCCCGCCATACATATTTTGGAATCGTCCCAGGAGAGATTTCCTTCATCGGCACCCAATTTTATTTCTGAAAATTCTTCGGCAAAGTCTTTTACTACAGTCAGTTGATCTGTAGAAGGCGTAATTTTTACAAATTTGCATGTCCCAGCCTGAATTCCATAAGCTAAATCAGGATTGCTGCGAGACCAGTTCCAGTCCAAAGGAGCATTTGCTAATTCTGCGATAAATGCATAGGTTGCCGTCCCATCCAACAAAGCGCGCCAACGCCAGCCTCCGTTAAGGATGAGTCGGGTTCCATCACTGTTCCAGGCTTGCTTACGGGAATATTCATGTTGCAAATGTGTAAATGTTCCGCAAAAGTTAGACATGTATTCATCGAATTCGGCATAGCGGCTTATCCGTGTTACCATGGTTTGATAACTGGGATTACTGAATGTCCAGGTATACGTTTGTCTATAATAATTAAGATATGAAAATGGGTTATTAGCGACATTACTGTACTGTGTTTCCGGTATAGATCCCGGTATAGGAGGAATCAAGTCCAGATCGTCTATCCAGACTGTGCCTGTGGCCTCATGCAGATAGACTATGAACATAATAGAGGTATTGGCACCCGTATTGAAGGTGACCGATACCTTCTGCCATTCGAAGGTGCCGTAATAAGATTGAGTGGCGCCCAGAGTGTTGCCGCCGGGGTCGGCCGCGACAAGGAGTTTGACCTCCTGGCCGAGGCCGCTGGAAATATTACTCCCCTTGATCCAGGCAGTGGCTGTATAGGTGGTATTCGCCTTAACGGGAATGTACTGTTTCAGCCAGCTGTAGCTGCTGGCACTGGCATGAACTATTTTGGCCCCGTAAGTGCCGGCATGCTGCTGGCCACCGGTGACCCGGGTCAAGGCGCCGGTTTCGCCGCTGACCTCCGTCCAATTGGTGAAATCGTTGCCGCTGCCGGACTCAAGCCACGGATTAAGAACCATGTTGGCCTGGGCTACGCCTGCCGATGCTACCAGCAGAAAACAGAACATAAAAAGAAGTATCCTCATATTATCTCCTCCTAAAATCGACTTGTCTCGGTAACCGAACAATCCGCCAAAACGTTTCGTTAGATATCCGGAAACCACCCCCCTCATAGCAGAATCGAGCCATTATGCCTTGAATGCCTATAATATCTGCAAACATGCAAGATAAATCGACATGCAACAGAGAATAATATAAGATAGTAAGTATAATCGTGCTGCGTGCTGTGCGTATTTGTAATGTTGAAAAGTAGTTCGTGTATTATTACTTTATATACATTATCATACCCCATCAACGATCGCCTGGCAACACATTTCTTGCTCAAACAGGGCCTTAAAAACGATCAACTTTCAATAAATCTTGTCTGCAAGGAGACTCTTTATTACAGCACCCGTAAAACCGGCTGCAGATGCGAATACCTTCCGATGCTGCATTGCTTGTCCCAAATCCTTTTCGGGTATAACGGCAATAAAATATAGTTCATCGCAGGTGATGAGATATGAACAACGAGCAGGTGGCCGAGGTTCTGAACGATATCGCCGAGATACTGGAGATCAAGGGTGAAAGCAAATACCGTATCCGCGCCTATCAGCAGGCGGCCCGGTCCATCGAGTTCATGCCGGAGGATATCGAGGAAGTCTATCATGAGGGCCACCTGGACGATATACCCTACATAGGCAAAAGCATCGCCGAGAAGGTAGCGGATGTGCTGGAGCATGGGCGCGCCTCATACCTTGAAGAGCTGGAGGAGAGCATACCTCCGGGCATAGATAGCCTGCTGCAGGTGCCCGGCATAGGGCCCAAGACGGCCGTGCGTCTTTACCAGGAGTTGGGCATAGATACCATAGAGGCTCTGCGCATTGCCGCCGAGGAACATCGTATTCGCCAACTCAAGGGCATGGGAGAAAAGAGTGAAGAGAATATCCTCAAGGGCATAAAATGGCTGCAGGGCAAAAGCCCCCGATTGCCCCTGGGGGCGGCCGCGATTCTGGTGGAGCGTATTCTGGAACAACTCAGGCGCGATCCCTTTGTCCGCAATCTGGTGGTGGTGGGCAGCTACCGTCGCGTAGAGACGACGGTGGGGGATATAGATATCATGGGCACCTCCGATCGCCCGGAAACGGTCATTGATCTCTTTACCTCCCTGCCGGATGTGGACAGAATTATGGCCAAAGGAACGACCAAAGCCACCGTCCTGGCGAAGAACGGCGTGCAGACAGACCTGCGCATCGTGCCGCACGAGAGCTTAGGCTCCCTGATGCAGCACTTTACCGGTTCCAAGGAGCATAACGTCCAACTCAGGGAGTTTTCCCTCTCCAAAGGACTGAGCGTCAGCGAATACGGCATCACCAATACCAGGACGGGATGGCGCATACCCTGCGCCGTCGAGGAGCAGGTCTACTCGATTCTAGGCCTGCAGTATATACCGCCCGAGATACGCCAGGGCTCCGGTGAGATAGAAGCAGCCGCAGCCGTCAAGCTGCCGGAATTGGTGACGCAGCCGGATATACGGGGCGACTTGCATACTCATTCAAAGTGGAGCGACGGTCGCAATTCCCTGGAGGAGATGGCCCTGGCCGCCAGAGATAGAGGTTATCGGTATCTGGCCGTCACAGACCACTCCCCGGGTCTGGGCATAGCTCACGGCTTAACACTTGAGAGACTGCGACGGCAATGGCGGGAGATAGACGAGCTCAACAACCGCCTTAAGGGCATCACTCTGCTGAAGGGCAGCGAGGTGGATATCCGGGCTGACGGCAGCCTCGATCTGCCGGATGATATCCTGCAAGAGTTGGATATAGCCCTTGGCGCCATCCACTCCGGCATGAACGAGTCCGGCAGCCGGATGACGGAGAGAGTGCTCCGGGCCATGCATAATCCTTATCTGAATATCCTGGTCCACCCCACCGGGCGCCTTATCGGCAGGCGCAGCCCTTATGATATCGATCTGGAAACCGTCATCAGAGCCGCCGTCGATCTGGGCATCATTCTGGAAATAGACGGTACGCCCGACCGGATGGACCTTGACGGGCGGCATGCGCGAAGGGCTAAGGAACTGGGAGCCAAAATAGCCGTCAATTCCGACGCCCACCAGGCATCAGGCCTGGATAATATGCACTTCGGCGTGGGCACGGCCAGACGGGGCTGGCTGGAGAAGAAGGATATCGTCAATACCGTGAGCCTGGAAGAATTGAGACGATTTCTGTTCGGAAGAAGACAGCGGAATCAGGCGGCGTAGTATGTAGGACAAAATACATAAAAATCACTCTTTATAGCATAACACCTCCCATCGCCCAGTCTTAGTTGCACCAACATGGCGAAGAACTCCGGCTTCTTTCAGTTTGTTGATATGATGCTGTACGCTATAGATACTTAATTCACATTGTTCTGCCAATTCCTTGGCACTGATCGTAGGATTATCCTTGATAAAGCCGAGGATCATTTCTTTGGGGTTTCTTTGGGGGTTCTTTGGGGTTTCTTTACTAATCTTCTCATCGTCCTCATGATACGACGGCCTTGCAAAGTCGGCAATAAAGATTCTGGCGATTTCCCTGAATTGCGCACCCGGCTCGTTAGTAAGGATAAGCGGCATTCCGCGCCCCCACCCCTCGACC
>JAQVUQ010000110.1 GCA_028699365.1 bacterium
TTTTGAACTCGGTTAAGACCTTCGGCAATGTCATCTGCTTCAGGGACCTCAAGCAGGCAACAGACGACGCCATCGCTCTCTTTGGCGACAGGGAGGCAGGCGGCATCATTCTGTTGAAAACGTATGATGAATACTACCGCGGCTATGAGGAAAACGAAAAGCATAAGCCGGGGTATGCAGAGCTGATTGCAGAGCTGCAAGCACGCTATCCTTTGGGTACGGCGATTATGGGAGAAGAGGCACAAAGGGATTATATTCGGCTTTTCGGCGCAATTCTGCGGCTTAAAAATATCCTCACCGCCTTCGATGATTTTGCCGGCAATGAAATTATTTCCCAACTGGATTTTCAGGATTACCAGAGTATCTACATCGATCTCTACCAGGAGTTAACCAAAGGGAATGATGCCGACAAGGAATATATAAACGATGATATCGTCTTTGAAATTGAGCTTATCAGGCAGATAGAAGTAAATATCGATTATATCCTTATGCTGGTGGCGAAGTATCACGATTCCAACTGTACCGACAAGAGTATTCTTGCGGCAATTGACAAAGCCGTCAGCTCCAGCATTGAACTTCGCAGCAAGAAGGAGCTGATCCATGACTTTATCGAGAGAGTCAATACCTCTGCCGGAGTGGAGGAGGGCTGGCACGCTTTTGTTCTCCAACAACTGGAGAACGATTTGTCGTCAATTATTGAAGAAGAGAAGCTCAAACCGAAGGAAACGCGAAAGTTCCTGGCTGGTTCGTTTCGGGATGGCGCAATAAAGATAACCGGCACGGACATTGACAGGATTTTGCCGCCCGTTTCCCGGTTTGCCGGCAGCGGCCGGGCAGCAAAAAAAGAGAATGTCATAGATAAACTTGCGGCGTTTTTTGAGAAGTATTTGGGACTAGTGTAACTATACGACAAAAGAGAAACCAGCCACACCCGAGCTGATGCGCTTGAACGTGACTGGTTTCTCTTATGTCCTGCTTGAAGCTGTTCACAAAAGCAGTTCTCTCAAATTTCTGTGTGATTACTCCTAACGCCGGCTCCTTTCATTCAGCAGCCGGTCTGGGTCCACTGAACAGGCCGATCAGGAAAAGCACGGCCGCAGCCAGCAGCAGTAGATAGATCAGGGAGCCTCCCACTCTGAAAAGGAGCCCCAGGAGCCAGAAGAGCAGCAGCAGAACAACCAGCGTCCATATTATCCGCATATTACCCCCTCCCTTCGCATTATTAATACCCTTGAGGCTGTATTTTAAACAGGACGGGTTCCATGTTCCGAGTTCACCGTTTAACGTTCTTAAATGAAAAACTTAAGCACTCGGCCCGAAAACCTTGAACTTCTGAACGTCGAACCGTAAACTCGTCCTCTTTGAACCTTGAACTTACGACCACTTCTACGTTAAAATAAGATGTTGTAATATTTATGGGACTGGTAAGATAAATGGAGTTTACCAAGATGCACGGCGCCGGCAATGATTTCATCGTTGTTGATGCCTTGAAAGACAACAATACGGAACGACTTCTTGCATTACCCGATGTCGTCATGAGGTTGTGTGACCGTCATTTCGGCATCGGTGCCGACGGTTTGATTCTGATATTGCCGTCGGAGATCGGCGATTTGAAAATGCGGATCCTCAATCCCGACGGCAGTGAAGCCGAGATGTGCGGCAACGGTATCAGGTGCTTTGCCAAATATGCCTTTGAGCACGGCCTGGTCGGGAAATCTTCCCTGCGTGTGGAGACTTTGGCAGGGGTTATCTGCCCGGAATTGCGCCTGCAGGAGGGCAGGGTCGTATCCGTATCCGTCGATATGGGCAAACCCAGACTGACCAGAGCTGAAATACCCATGACCGGTCCCGGTGAAGATCGAGCCGTCGCCTTCGATCTGTCCGCACAGGGCAGCACATTCAAAGCGACCGCGGTTTCCATGGGCAATCCCCATTGCGTCATCTTTACGGACGATCCGGAAGGGATTCAACTGGAGAGCATCGGCCCTGCCATCGAAAACCATCCCTTCTTCCCCAGAAAGACCAATGTCGAGTTCGTTCAGGTTCTTGCACCGGACAGATTGAAGATGCTGGTGTGGGAGAGGGGGGCCGGCAGAACAATGGCCTGCGGAACGGGCGCCTGTGCCGCTCTGGTGGCTGCCGTTCTCAACGGTTTGGCTGAACGCACGGCCAGGGTGCTTCTTCCCGGCGGGGAGTTGGAGATCAACTGGCGAAGCGACGACCGGTTGATCATGACGGGCCCGGCCGAAGAGGTGTTCACTGGTAGTCTGAAAGCTTAGCAGTGAACCTGTAACTGCGCCCGCAGGGCGCTCAGGAGCCAGGAGCCAGGAGTTTGGGCAGGTTATTACCAACAACCAACAACTAACAACTGCGCCCGCAGGGCGTTAACTAGAGGAGGTTCTAATGGAGAGAGCAGAACGTATAAAGAAAGTGCCGCCGTACCTGTTTGCGGAGATAGACAAGAAAGTAGCTCAGGCCAAGGCGGCCGGTAAAGACGTCATCAGCCTGGGAATAGGCGATCCCGATCTGCCTACACCGGGATACATAATCGATGAGTTGATAAAAGAGGCTAAGAACCCGGTCAATCATCAATACCCGTCATACGAGGGCCTGCCTGCCTTCAGAAGCGCTGTGGCGGAATGGTGCCGCAATCGTTTCGGCATAGCGCTGGATTCTTCCAGCGAAGTTCTGACGCTGATAGGTTCCAAGGAAGGCATAGCCCATCTGCCGCTGGCTTTTGTCAACCCGGGTGATATAGTCCTGATACCGGATCCCGGTTATCCCGTGTACAAGGTGGCCACACTCTTTGCCGGGGGAGAACCGTATCCCTTCAAGCTTCTGCCGGAAAAAGGCTTTCTGCCGGATTTTTCAGCCATTCCCTCTGATATAGCCAGGCGCGCCAGGATGATCTTTTTGAATTATCCCAACAATCCCACGGCTGCCGTTGCCGATGTCTCTTTCTTTGAAGAGGCCGTGGCCTTTGCCAAAAGCTACGATATCATCGTGGTGCATGACAACGCTTATTCGGAAGTGGCTTATGACGGCTACCGCCCGGCAAGTTTCTTGCAGGCAGAGGGAGCCATGGATGTAGGCGTGGAGTTCAACTCGCTCTCCAAGCCTTTCAACATGACCGGCTGGCGCATCGGCTTTGCCTACGGCAATAAGGATATCATCGCCGGACTGTCCATTATAAAGACGAACGTGGATTCCGGGGTCTTTCAGGCCGTACAGTATGCCGGCATCAAAGCGTTGCAGGAGAACAAGGGTACCGATGAGTTGAACGCCGTCTACACGCGCAGGCGCGATATGGTGGTGGAGACTTTCAATGATATGGGCTGGAAGCTGGACAAGCCGAAAGCCACCTTCTATATCTGGGCGCCGGTGCCGGACGGGTATGCCTCATCCGTCGAATTTGCCGCTGCCATGCTGGAGAAGGCCAGTGTCGTCATAACTCCGGGAATAGGCTATGGGGAAACCGGCAACGGTTACTTCAGAATATCCATCACCCTGGGAGACCAGCGCCTTAAGGAAGCCATGGATCGGATTAAAAAGAATCTCTAAGATTAAAAAGAACCTCTAAGGAGCGTGAAAATTGTCTTTAACGCATGAGACGTCCGGCCCCCTCCTGGAGACAGCCGTTATAGCGGCGATATACTTATCCTCCATCGATGAGGCGGAGATAGATGAGGATATGGCCGAGCTGAACCGGTTGGCCGATACGGCCGGTGCGCGCGTAATCGCTAGAGTGACGCAACGGCGCCAGGATCCGGATCCGTCCTATTTCCTGGGCAAGGGCAAGCTGGAGGAACTGAAAGAGATCGTCATCTCTGATAATGCCGATCTGGTGATAATCAACAATCAGTTGACACCGCTCCAGCAGCGCAACATGGAAGCCGCATTGGAAGTCAAAGTAGTGGACAGAACGGCTCTGATTCTGGATATTTTTGCACAACGGGCCAGGACCAGAGAAGGGCAGTTGCAGGTTGAACTGGCTCAATTGAATTACCTTCTGCCCCGATTGATCGGCAAGGGAATAGAGATGTCCCGGCTGGGAGGCGGTATTGGCACCAGAGGAGGCCCCGGCGAGACCAAGCTGGAAACGGACAGGCGGCGTATACGGCGCCAGATCGCCCGGCTGGAGGATGAACTTGAGAAGGTGAGAAAGCAGCGCCTGCTGCAATCTCAGCCGCGACACGATGTGCCGGTGATGGTGGCGGCACTGGTGGGTTACACCAACGCAGGCAAATCGACGCTCTTCAATACACTCACGGGTGCCGACGTTCTGGTAGAGAACAGGCTGTTCGCTACATTGGATCCCACGCTGCGGCGTCTCAGATTGCCCAACGGACAGACCATAGTGCTGAGCGATACTGTGGGTTTTATCCGCAACCTGCCCCACAGCGTGGTGGCTGCGTTCAGGGCCACCCTGGAAGAGGTGGTGGAGGCGGATATAATTATCCACGTAGTGGATTCCGCCAATCCTCTGTCTCACCGGCAGAGCGATGCCGTATACGAGGTCTTGGAGGAACTGGGCGTAGCCGACAAGCCCATCATAACCGTGCTCAACAAGGTGGACCTGGCGGAGGATCCTGAGAGCGTTCAACATCTGGCAGATACGGCGGAGCGTACGGTTGCCGTTTCCGCCCTCAACGGAACGGGATTGGAAGATCTGCTGGATGAGATGATCGAGCTTATGAACGAGCGCCTGACGGTTATAGAGGTGACTCTGCCGTATAACAGGCTGGATATACTCTCGCTCCTCTACGATACCGGACAGGTGCTGGAGCGTCGCTACGACCCTGAAGGCATATACGTACGGGCCGAAGTGGACAGGGTTGTGGCCGAGAGAATCAGGGAGTTTGTCAGGGCCAGAGCAGATCTGTCATGAAACCAGAAGACGGAAGTCAGAAGACAGAAGTCAGAAGTGCTGGTCCGTTGTTAAGTGTTAACGTGCGCTTGCATGTAATGAAAGAAAGGTATACGCTTGAATGCAAGGATGTTGAGCTTGGAATTCCGCATTCCGAAATCCGCATTCCGCATTTGAGATGAGAGGACGAGGAATGAAAAAAGAGAGAATCGATGCCTATATAATAACCGGGGTGGTTTCCGTGGCGGCAGGTATACTGATCGCTTCCTATCTCTATTCAAAGCAGCGCAGTCAGGACCCCCTGCGAGTGGCTGAGAAGATCGTCAAAGAATGCCGTGAGAAGATCGAGGAGATAGAACGGGATCTGGCAACCTTCAAGACTACCGAATCATAGGTCCGACCCTAGAGATCCTCCAGCGCCGAACGCTGTTTCTCCTGGGAGACGTGCGTGTATATCTGCGTAGTCGATATGGAGGCATGTCCCAGGGTATCCTGTACCAGCCGCAGGTCGTTGCCGCTTCTGCGGTAGAGTATGGTGGCAAAGGTGTGACGCAGCTTGTGAGGGGTTATGTTTTCGTGACGGGATATGTAGCCGCGCTCGCGTGCCAGCTCGATATATTTACGCAGCATGTCCCGGATTCCCTGAGTGGTGAAGCGACAGTGCTTGCGACTGGTGAAGAGGGGAGCGACAGGGCTTTTATCCTCTCTCTCCGCCAGATATGCTTCCAGCGCAGACCTGGAGATGCGGTTTAAAGGTATTATCCTCTCCTTATTGCCCTTGCCGGTGACTTTCAGGGTATCGCCGTGCAGGTCGCTCATATTCAGACTGACAAGCTCCTGCACTCGCAGGCCGGTATTGAGAAACAGCGCTATTACGGCGGTATCGCGTTTGTTGCCGGTCAATTCCTCCAGGCTGACCAGACCGTTTCTCTCTTCTTCGGCCAGATAAACCGGAGTCCGGTTCCTTGTCAGACGGGGCAGCCTGACATTGGCGGTGGGGTTCTTTTCGACGGCCTCCTCCTGGAAGAGGTATTTGAAGAAGCTTTTGAGAGAGGCGATCTTGCGGGCCACGGAACTCATGGCGTAGCCCTTCTCCTGAAGAAAGACGCTATAGGCCCTGATCTCCGTAGAGGTCACCTTATCTACGGCAGGAACCCGCTTGCGGGCGGCCCTGTACCAGAGGTAGAAAGTACGCAGATCTATCTCATAACCCTGGCGAGTGTTGGGCGATTTACCCTCGCTGGCCAGATACATGGCAAAATCGTCGACATAATCAAAAAAATCTGCCGCCATATGGCTGCCTCCTGAATGGTATTATAGCAGGAAAAGCCGGCAAGCGGCAGGTCCGGCAAGGATGATACGTATATGAATTTTCAATGGCTGCAGTTGGCCGCTCTGACACTGATGCATCTGGGCGTTGATATGATGGGCGGCATGATACCGGCCATATTGCCTGTAATACGGCAGAATTACGGCTTAAGCCTGTCGGCCGCTTTTACCATGCTGGCGGTGCTGAACCTTTCCGCCAACGGCGTTCAACTGGCTACAGGACATCTGCGCGCTTCCAGCCGGCAGCCGTTCTTTCTGGTGATCGGCCTGTGCCTTACCGCAGCCCTGTGCGTATTTGGGTTGCTTCCGCGTGGCGCCTATACCTTTCCCCTGCTGCTCCTGTTGATGGCTATAGGCGGAAGCGGGATAGCTATGGCGCATCCGGAGGGGTTGAGAGCGGTTCATTCTCTCGACCGGCTGCCGCCGTCCATTACCACCGTCCTGTTCATGATGGGCGGCAACCTAGGCTTTGCCGGCGGGGGCTGGCTGTCGGCGATCCTGGCCGGCCGGTGGGGGCTGTCGGGCTTGCTGTTGCTGCTCTTCATCCAGCCGTTGTGCCTGATCGCGATGCGTCTGCTGCGCATCAAGCTCTCTGTTGAAGATAAGCAGCCGGAAGACGAAATGCCTGCTGACGAAGAACACCGTCCGTCAGGCATTCCCTTTACCCGACTTATGCTCCTGTCGATTCCGGTGGCCACGGCAACGGCACTGCTGACCGGCTATCTGCCCACCCATCTGCACGAACTGGGCTTTCCTATCGCCTTTGGCGGTTTTTCTGCACTGGTATTCGGCGCAAGCGGAGTGGCAGGATCGATAATCTGGGGCATTCTGGCCCGATACAGGGGGGAGCATGGTGCCGTTAGAGCCTGTCTGTTGACTGGCATACCGTTTCTGTGTTCTTACCTCTTTACTCTGCAGCACAAATGGGCGCTTCTCCTGCTTGCCGGAGCCGGCTTCTGTCTGATGGCCGCTTTTCCGCTGATAGTCTCTATTGCCAGATACGCCGAAGGGTATAACATTGGCCGGCGTATGGCCTTTATCGTGGGCGGCTCCTGGGGTATCGCCAGCATAGTTATGATGCTTACGGGTATTGCAGCCGATGTAACCGGTGTGCGTCTGATACTGCTGTTGTCCCTGGTTATCTATATCGCCGCCGCTGGCCTGCTGGTGTTTATGTTGCCTGTAAAGGCGCCGCGCACAGTTCGGACCGCTATAAGGTAAGTGTAATTTAATGCGGATTATATAGAATTATTGGTGTCGTATAGTGTAAATATTTGCTGTAAAAACGTTGAAAATGACATGAATATATGATTCGCCTCTTCCTTGAATTTCGGTTTTGATGCCGGCAAAAAAACTGTTCCGCTCTACGTTGCGTTTTGCATATGAACTGTACTCTTGACTCCTTTTGCTGCTAAGCGCATTTACAGCAAGAAATGTTAACATAAGGCAAGTTTGGTGCCTTGTTCCCATATACCGGTGCATGATAGGCTTTATATGTGAAATCACTCAGTAATTTTTAAGGAGGCACAGCCATGTATCGCATCGGACAGGAAGAAGTAGAAGCTGTTGCCCGTGTTATTGCGGGCAGGACGCTTTTTAGAGTTAACAACGCAGGGCAGGAAGTCGACAATTTTGAAAAGGAATGGGCAGCTACCATAGGTGCTGAATACGCGCTCTGTGTTTCCAGCGGAACAGGATCGTTGATCTGTGCTCTGGCGGGGATGGGCATAGGCCCCGGGGATGAAGTCATCGTGCCGGGTTATACCTTCATGGCTACGGCGCTGGCAGTGGTGGCCGTGGGCGCCATACCGGTCATTGCCGAGATCGACGACACGCTTACCATCGATCCTGGTGATGTGGAAGAGAAAATAACCTCTCATACTAAGGCCGTTATCCCGGTACATCTCAACGGTATGCCGGCCGATATGGAG
>JAQVUQ010000111.1 GCA_028699365.1 bacterium
GGGCTTGCCGACGATAGCCAGGGCTGCTCCATCCTGCAATATGCGCCCTTTGTCGGCCGAAGCGATAAGATCGTCCAGTTTACGGATAAGCGCCTGTATTTTCTCTAAAGATTCGTCATAAACCTCGACAATCCCCATGTCTTCAGGGAAATCAATTTCCGCCTCCAGAAGAGCCAGCATGTCGATGATCTCCTGTCGCTGGTTCTCGATTTCACGGGACAGATATCCTCTGAGCTGACTGACGGCGTTCTTCAATCCGGCCTCGGTGCGGGATCTTATCACGCTCATAACGGCTTCCGCCTGCGCCAGATCCAGACGTCCGTTAAGAAAGGCTCTCTTGGTAAATTCGCCCGGGGCCGCCAGCCGGGCACCGGCCGCCAGCACCTGCAGCATGATCCGCCTCACCGGCTCTGCTCCGCCGTGGGCGCTGATCTCCATCATATCTTCACGTGTGTAGGACCGTGGTGCCGGAAACGCCGTCAGAAGCACTTCATCGATCTTTCTGCCGTCTTTCAGGTCTATAATGAACCCATAGTATGCCTTATGGCTTTCAAAATTCTCGATTATGCCGGCGCTCCCGGCCCTGAACAGGCTTCGGGCAATTTTTTCCGCCTCCGGGCCGCTTATCCTGATGACGGCGAGAGCACCCTCTCCCGGAGGAGTCGAGATGGCTGCAATGGTATCGTTTTCCATATTTTCGCCCTCTTTTCGGAATGACTGTCTAATACTGTTTTCTACCTCAAAGAAAAGCCGGGGAAACCTCCCCGGCCATTATACCATCTCTAATGCGGAACTTCTCAAATGCGAATTGCGGATTTCGGAATGCGGAATAGTCCGGGTTGGTAATTCAGTCTTCCGAAGTCTGCCCCTGCATTTTATATGAACGCTGTTATATGTCCTACGTTATGCCTTCGGTTCGTTCTGCAATCATTCCGCAATCCGCATTCGTAATCATTTCGCATTTCACTCATGCAGTTATTTAGGACTTATGACCACCCGGCGATACGGTTCTTCGCCTTCACTGAAAGTCGTGACGTCTTCATTATCCTGAAGAGTAGTATGTATCACCCGGCGCTCAAAAGGCGTCATGTAGGCCAGCGCTATCTCCTGTCCGGTTTGAACGGCTCTGGCCGCCATTTTTTCTGCTGTAGACGCCAGGATCTCTTTTCTTCTCTCCCGGTAAGATTCAGCGTCCACGATAACCCTTATCCTGTCTTCACGATGCTTGTTAAGGATAAGATTGACTATGAATTGAATGGAGTCCAGAGTCTGGCCCTGCCGGCCGATTATTATGCCCATTTCCGGACCCTCTGCATTTATATGTATATACCCATCCTCGTCCCAGGTTTCCAGTTCGGCATCAATTCCCATAAGAGAGAGTATCTGCCCAAAGCATTCCTTTGCCTTGACGTGATCTTCCTCACTGGCACCAGCGTATGATTTCGTTTCGCTATCCTTTAATTTCTTTTCGCCATCCTTCGTTGAAACCAGTATTCTGGCCTCTTTGGTCCCGAGCCCGAACATACCTCTTGTCGGTTCCTCCAGGATATCGACCGTAATCTCCTCCCGGCTCACGCCCAGTGCTTCTATCGCTGTTTGTATTGCCTCTTCTACGGTCTTTCCTGTCTGCTCCACACTTCTCATTACGGTCTCCCTCCTTTTCGGAAATAACTAGCTCTTTTCAGGCAGCGTTGCCTTATCCGGCGCACGCATGACGAAATACTGCTGTACCGTGCTCAAAACGTTAAACACCAGCCAGTAGAGGATGAAGGCTGCCGGCCATTTATATATCCAGGCCATAAAGGTGAAGATAAACGGCATCATAATCGCCATGGTGTTTTGTGTCTGCGCCTGAGACGGATCCGTTACGGTCATCTTTGACGACAGATAAAGGCTGACGGCATAAAGCAGCAGCAAGGGGATATCGGGCTGGGCCAGGTTGTCTACCCAGAGAAAACCCTCTGTGGCAAAGGCCGCTTTAAAGGACAACACTGCCGAGTAGAGCATAAAGAGAATGGGCATCTGAACAAGCAGGGGCAAACACCCGCCCAGCGGATTTACTTTATGCTCTTTATAGAGACCCAGCATTCTTTTTTGCAGTTCCTCGGGCTTGTCTTTGTATTTCTCCTGCAATTCCTTCATATGAGGCTGGATCTTCTGCATGTCTCTCATTGACTTGAACTGTTGGTGGGTAAGAGGATACAGCACCGCTTTCACCGCCACGGTCAACAAAATGACGGCCACGCCGTAGCTGCCGGTCCACTGATGAAAGAAGGATAGAACATCCTTCATAATATCGACAAAATAACTCCACATACTGTTACGCAATCCTCCGTTAACGGCTCAGTTTAAGGAACGGGATCCTCTCCTCCGGGATTGAAGGGATGACATCTCAAAACACGCCTGACAGCTAAAAAGAATCCCCTGGCTGCTCCATGCTTCTCTATTGCCTGATAGGCATAGCTGGAGCAACTGGGACTGAAGCGACAAGCTCGGGGGAAAGCGGGTGACACGAACCTCTGATACAACCGTATCGCCGCCAGGATAGCCTTAGTCAACAGTAGCTTTATATAGGCGCGCACGCTTAAACAGCTCCTTTACGGCTGCTTGAACATCCTTATAGGTTGCCGTCTCGATGCCCTTTCGAGCGATAAAGAGAAGATTCACCCCGGAAACGAGTTCTTCGGATTCCTGCCGGATCGACTCTCTCAACAGTCGCTTGATCCTGTTTCTGACAACCGCGCCTCCGATTTTCTTGCTGACGGCCAATCCTAACCCTTGTTTATCCTCACCAGTGCGGATGACTCTGAGAACCAACAAAGCATTGGAGTATCTGTAACCTCTTTGATAGAGATCAGTAAACTCCTGCCTTCTTTTCAGATTCTCCCTAAGCACGAAAAGCTGTCCTAAACGGACAGAGACTTTCTGCCTTTAGCTCTTCTGGCACTGATAACTCTTCTGCCACCGGGAGTGCTCATCCTGGAAAGGAACCCGTGAACTCTCTGTCTTCTTCGCTTTTTTGGTTGATAAGTCCTTTTCATCTCTATTTCATCCTTACAAAATTATAGAGGGATTATAACACAGGCGATATTCCACAGCAAGTAAAGTGAATTGTTGAAACAGGGCAGCATAACGAAAGCCACAGGTAATTGAAAAAGGTCTTACCGTCTGTTATCATTATCAAACAATTTAAAGTTATCAACACCTGTGGATAGTTTTGTGGAAAAGATCCTATTGACAGCGCCGCACAGGCAAAAAATGCGGTCTTTCTGCTGTGAAATAAGGGTTTATACGGTCAAAGGAGCGTTTGTGACAGACCGTTTTCCCTCTATTCCCGGCACCTTTTTTTTCCACAGCTTTCCGGCATATTTCGTTAATTGATATGCTTTCCGGAAAGCTTGGTAGAAAGGCGGGAAGGCAGGATTCCGCTTCTGTTCATAGAATATGTATTATTGTTGATATAAAGGGTTATACGGTGTTGAATAATGCGGAAGTATCCTAGAAAAGTTATGGCAAAGGATGGAAACCTTTCCCGTTCCGTTCCTGAAAACGCTTACCCTTTGCTGGAAAAGGAATCCCGTGTCCGTCTGGCGGTATATGATTCTCCCACGTCATCGCCGCGCGTTATAGAGTTCAGCAGTAATAACTATCTTGAGTTCATACATGAATTGGCGACTAAAACGTATGAAGTATCCCAGAGTAAGGGTGGAAAACTCCCTTACATCGTAATCAAGGAGTTGGTGGAAAATCTGATTCACGCCTATTTCAAGGATGCCATCATAACGGTGCTTGATGACGGAAACACTATCAGAATATCAGACCATGGTCCGGGAATAAAAGATAAGGAGAAGGCGTTTCTGCCGGGTTTCTCCACGGCGAATTCCGGGCTTAAAGAGTATATCAAAGGTGTGGGATCCGGTCTGCCTATCGTCAAGGAAACACTGAGCTACATTGGCGGCACGATAACAATTGAAGATAACCTCTCTCAGGGAACGGTCATCACCCTGACATTAAGACCGGATACCACCGGAGAGGTCGTTACTCGGCGCAACGATGAAGAGAGAAAGAAGCGGAAGGGCCTTCCCACTCTTACGGATCGCCAGAAGCGGGTGCTTCTGCTGGTCACGGAATTGAGCACCGCCGGCCCGAGCCTGGTAGCCAAGGAACTCAACATGAGCCTCAGCACGGCGCACAGAGAGATGGCGTCACTGGAAAAGATGGATCTTCTCCGCAGCGACGAGAACGGCAAGAGATCACTTACGGAGGAGGGCGTGGCGCAGGTAGATCTGATTTTGAAGTAACTACCGGTCCTTTAACGGTTATTATTGGAGGTTTTTTTAATATGCCTAAGATTGCCCCGCATACGGATATATGGAATAAGGCTCTGGTTCTTCTTAAAGCAAAGGTGAGCAAACCGGGTTTTGAAACGTGGTTGAAAACGATCTCTCCCATATCGTTCGATGGTGATGTTTTCACTGTAGGAGTATCGAGTGATTTTGCCAAAGACTGGCTCGAGAAGAGATCTTCCAAGATAATAGAAGATACTCTCAGAGCCATTTGCAACAGCAATGTAAAATTGAAATTCGTGGTGGCAGACGATGATGAAGAGGATTTTGAGCTGCCTCCTGCACAGGAGATATCGAAGAAGAAAGGTTCCAGAAGATCGGCAAATGTCGCGGATACGGATGATTTTTCATCTATTCCCATAAATTCCAAATATACTTTCGATACCTTCGTTATAGGCAACAGCAACCGGTTTGCGCAGGCCGCGTCTCTTGCCGTAGCCAAAGCTCCGGCAACAATGTACAACCCGCTCTTTATCTACGGAGGAGTCGGCCTGGGAAAAACCCATCTGATGCATGCCATCGGTAATTACGTATACCGGGAGAAGAAGAACTCCCGTGTTATATACGTGTCCGCAGAGAAGTTCACCAACGACGTTATCGCCTCCATACGCGAGGAACGAACGACGGAATTCAGAAACAGATACAGGAACGTGGATATCTGGCTGGTTGACGACATTCAGTTCATCGCCGGCAAAGATAGAACACAGGAGGAGTTCTTTCATACCTTCAATACTCTTCACGAAACTAATAAGCAGATAGTCATAACCAGCGATCGGCCTCCCAGTGAATTACACCTCACCGATGAAAGGCTGCGATCGAGACTTAAATGGGGACTGACCATAGATATTCAACCCCCGGATTTTGAAACCAGAATCGCCATTCTTCAACGAAAGGCTCAGACGGATGGTCTGGATATCCCTGGTGACGTTACCGAGTTCATAGCCAATAATATAGCCAATAATATCAGAGAGCTCGAAGGTGCGCTTATCCGCGTAACCGCGTTCTCATCGCTGACCGACACTCCTATCACGACAGAGAGAGCCGCCGAGGTGCTCAAAGATATCCTGCCCAGGAACAGACCTAAGGAGATGACCATACAGAATATACAGAAGACCGTGGCCGAACATTTCAATATCAAGTTATCGGAAATGAAATCAACCAAGAGAACCAGGACCATAGTCTTTCCGAGACAGATAGCCATGTATCTCTGCCGGGAGATGACGGAAGCTTCCCTGCCGGACATAGGAGGCCAGTTCGGTGGAAAAGATCACTCTACCGTCATACATGCCTGTTCGCAGATAAAGAAGCTCAGCCTCGTTGACGAGAATCTTAACAAGGTATTGAAAACTTTAACTGAAAGATTGAAAAATTGAAGGTTTTTATTGCCGGTCAGCCTGTGGATAAGAGTGTGGGCAAACTATTGATAGTTACGCTTGATAAAAAAGCTGTGGAAAAAGCAGCCAACCGGTGGAAAAGATCAACGAAGTTTTCCACAAAGTGCCAACAGGCTGAAGACGCACAGGGAGCGGAAAGAGATATGATTTGCACATTATCAAGGTGCCTACTACTATTACTACTAGGGTACATTACTAAATTAAGTACTACGTAAGGGGAGGTAAAGTGTTGAAAGCCAGAATTGAAAAGGGTCGTCTTTCATCCGCCATACAGTCCATAATGAGAGCTGTTTCCAACAGGAGCACCCAGCCTATTCTTGGAAATACCCTGATAGAATTTGAAGAAGGGTATCTTCGTTTTACAGGAACGGATCTGGAAATTGGTTTGCGAACAGAAGTGGAAGCCCAGGTGGAATCTACCGGAGGTGTCTCGGTACCGGCTAAAATTTTCTCTGAGATAATATCCAATTTGCCGGGTGGAGAGATAGAGCTGTATCAGGAAAAGGAAAACGAACTTCTGGTAAAGCAGGGAAAAGCCAAGTACAGCATAAGAACGCTCCCTGCTTCGGATTATCCCCTCTTTCCCGAACTGGATAAGGGAGATATCTGTAAAATTTCGGCAAGTGTCCTGCAGCGTGCCATAAGACAGGTTGTTTTTGCGTCCTCTCAGGATGAGACCAGACCTATATTGACGGGTATCCTGCTGGAGGTAGAAGGGGAGAATATAAATCTGGCGGCTACCGACGGCCACAGGCTGGCGTTGCGCGCTATCTCGCTGCCGGAAAAGGCCGGGGAACAGACTGCGATAATTATTCCGGGAAGAGCACTCAACGAGTTGAGCCGCCTCCTCTCTTCAGGAGAGGGAGATGTCGTGATAAGGGTGTTGTCCAATCAGATTGCTTTTATTTATGACAGGATGGTGCTGGTTTCCAGAATAATAGAAGGAAAATACCCTAACTACAGGCAGGTTATACCGAGTAATCTTCCTTACGGAACTATAGCTTCCAGAGAGGAGATGTCCAAGGCTGTCAAGGGAGCGCACATTCTTGCCAAAGAAGGCTCCAACGTGGTCAGAATGAGTTTCTCAGCGGATAGAATAGCTGTTACCGCCGTAACTCAGGATGTGGGAGACGTCTATGAAGAGGTCGGTGTGCAGTATGACGGTGAAGATATGGACGTAGCCTTCAACGCCAGATATCTTCTGGATATTCTCAGCATCCTGGACGATGAGATGCTGCAGATGAAAACAGGCAGTCCTCTGAGTCCGGCCATCATAAGACCTGTCGGGGATGAAGGATACACTTATGTTGTTATGCCGGTGAAAATGGGATAAAGTATTGCACCTGGAGAGCATAAGGCTTGTAAATTTCCGGAATTACCGGCAACTCGGTTTTTCGCCGTCTCCCGGGCTCAATGTTCTTTTCGGCAGAAACGGTCAGGGAAAGAGCAATCTGCTGGAGGCGATATACCTTATGTCTGCCACGAGGTCTCCCAGAACGTCTCGTGATCAGGAAATGATAAGGATGGGAGATACATGCGCTTTTATAGAAGCTGTATTTGACAGAGAAGAGCGCGGAGAGATAGAGGTTTCGCTGTCGATTGCCAGGGATAAGACCAAGAATGTGAAGATCAATTCTTCTGCTAAGAGATGCATCGATCTGATAGGCGAGGTAAATGAGGTCTGTTTCATTCCGGAGGATCTGGAGATGGTAAAAGGGGGGCCGGCAGACAGAAGGATAGTTTTGAACAGGGAGATATCCCAGATCAGCAGGCTGCATTGTCACCATCTTCAGCAATATAACAGAGTGCTCAGGAACAGAAATATGCTGCTCAAAAAAAAGGGTCCTTTTTCAGATGAAGTGGATGCCTGGAGCGAGCAGTTGATTAAGCTGGGCAGCCGGATAATATACAAACGCAGACAGTATCTGGAAGACATCTCGGTAATGGCGGCAGAAAGACACCGTTTTTTGGCCGGATGCGAGGATGTGTTGAAGATATCGTATGTCAGCAGGGTAATGGATAAGATAGGCAATTGTGACATGTGCAGTGAAGAAGATATCTCTTCCGCTTATATGAAGTTGCTCAAGGAAGAGATAAAGAGAGAGAGTATTTACAGAACGACGATGGCCGGGCCTCATCGCGATGATATGAGGATCTTTCTTGGGGACAGGGATCTGCATGTTTACGGGTCTCAGGGAGAGCAGCGCACAGCGGTGCTGGCGTTCAAATTGGCAGCTATGGATATGGTGAAGAGCAAAGTGGGAGAGTGGCCGATGCTCCTGCTGGATGATGTGTTATCCGAACTGGATGATCATA
>JAQVUQ010000112.1 GCA_028699365.1 bacterium
TAGCCGTCATTCCTGACGGCAACAGGCGCTGGGCGCAGCAGCTTGGCCTGCCCAAAGAGGCCGGATATGCCCGCGGAATAGAACCGGGTGTCAGACTGTGTGAGATCTGCTCCGCGCTGGGTGTGGAGGAGGTAACTCTCTACGGTTTCACTCAGGATAACACCAAGCGCCCCTCAATACAGAGGGAGGCCTTTCAAAAGGCCTGTGTGGATGCCGTAATTAAGGTGGCCGGACACGATGCGTCTCTTCTGGTAGTGGGCGACGATGCTTCTCCCATGTTTCCTCCGGAGCTTAAGCGCTATACCACCAGACAGAAGTTCGGGCAGGGAAATCTGCGTGTCAATCTGCTGGTCAATTACGACTGGCACTGGGACCTGAGCCGGGCTGTGGAGGATAAGGGCGAATATGTCCAGCGATCACGTAAAACCTTTCTGGAATCCATCGGCTCGGCCGATGTCTCGCGTATAGACCTTCTCATCAGATGGGGTGGGCGCCGCCGGCTGAGCGGGCTGCTGCCGGTACAATCCGTTTATGCCGATTTTTACGTCATCGACGATCTATGGCCCGATTTCCAGCCTGAACAGCTCTTTGCCGCTTTGAGATGGTACGAAAGTCAGGATGTCACTTTGGGCGGCTGATGTTATGACGAAATTGGAATTCAGCAATGCAGGTTATGGAGTTATAATTCTATGCGAGCCAGATCTTTGACCGTCGGGCTATGGATGACTTTGCCGTCACAGGTATAGCGTGATCCGTGGCAGGGACAATCCCAGGTCTTTTCAGCGGGGTTCCAGGAGACTGTGCAGCCCATATGAGTGCAGACAGGAGAGACGGCATGTATATTCCCCTGTTCATCTCTGTAAACGGCCGCTTTCTTTCCATCTATTTCCATTACCTTGCCTTCTCCGTTACCTACTTCCGACAGGCTTTTTTTGCTCTCTACAGATAGATGGCCGCCGGCAAAGTCTTTTACCACCTGGACATTCCGGCTGACAATACCCTTAATCGATGCCGGCAGGTTCAACCTGGCCGGGGAGTAGAGATCCTTCCACGGATTGCTGCGGCCCAGAACGAGATCGGATAGCAGCATGCCGGCAATGGTGCCGTGCGTCATGCCCCATCCCTTGAAACCGGTGGCCGTGAAAATCCTGTCCGATGCCGGAGCGACGCTGCCGATGAAGGGTATCATATCCGCTGATCTGTTATCCTGAGTGGACCATCGATACTCTATCGCCTCTATGTCGAAGTAACGCCTGTAATAGTCCTCCAGATTCTTATAACGTTGTACGGTATCGCCGCCGTGCCCCGCTTGATGCTTCTCCCCCCCCACCAGCAGGTAAGCTCCGTCATCCGCCAGACGGTGCGGACGTACGGAATGGAACTCATCCTCGTTGCTGTAGAACAGACCTTGGGGCGGCTGACCCGTAAGCCTCAAACCCAGGACATAGGAGCGAACCGGTGTCATGCGCATGAACAGCTTCAGCGGATCGTATATGGGAAAATTAGTGGCTACTATGACGTGCCGTGCCCGTATCTTCCCTCTGTCGGTTGTTACTGTGCAGGGACTGCCGTCTTCTACGTCCGTAACTCTGGTATTCTCGTAGATACGACTGCCGTTGCTGTTGACTTCGGCGGCAAAAGCCAGCAGATACTTTCGCGGATGAAAATAGGCCTGGTCGTCGAAGCGCACGGCACCTTTGGCCGGTAACGGCAGAGGGATATTATCTACGTAGGATACTTCCAAACCCAGTTTTTCACCTGCTCTGACCTCAGCTTCTATCTCTGCCAGCTTGTCGTCCGTTACGGCGTAGATATACGCCGGCAAAGGAGTTAAATCGCACTCTATCTTCATCTGCCTGACAAACGAAGCCACTCTGTCTATGGCAGCTTTGTTGGCATCGGCATAGATGCCGGCCTTCTCCCGGCCGAATTTATCCAGCATGTAACTGTAGAAGATGCCGTGAGCCAGGGTCACCTTGGCTGTAGTATGCCCGGTGACATCCTCCACTATGCGTCGTGATTCTATAACCGCAACCTTCAAGCCTGCTCTCTTCAACAGCAAGGCTGAAGTCAATCCGGCTATACCTCCTCCGACGACGGCCACATCGACGCCAAGATCCCCTTCAGGATAGGGGAAATCCATACCGGGCGCCGTATCCAGCCATAGTGAAACCGGTTTGCCGGGCAGCGTATAGCATGCCTTGTGCATCTTTTCACTCATGCAAGTCTATTCCCTGTAAGGCGGCAGATCAAACTTACCAATAACTGTGAAATTCACAATTTGGAATGATTTTTGCCGTAAAGGGCCTTGCTTGCCCGGTATGGCGGCGTAAGCATGAGAGGTTAAAACCGAGGTGGTAAAATGTCAAAGTATGTCTATGATCTTTTGAATGTACGTATGGAGGATAACGGCAGGCAATGCCTGATTGCGGACGGCATGCTGGCAGATCAGGGGGTGGATGTGCTGCTGCGATACTCCCTGGCAAGCGCCGCCCTGGGCGTGCTGGCCCGATTAAAGTCATCCAGGGAGCTCAACCTTCTCAGTCTGGAGTTTGAAGTCGATACCGATAAGAGAACATTATCCTGCCAGGCAAAGGGACCGGCGTCCTCTCTGGTTTTCAAGGAACTGGAAAAGCTTCGTGCCAGGGTCCAGTCTCTGGGACGTCCTCTGGCCATACGGGAGGGAGGCTTTGTCTATAACCTCTATCAGCCGCCTATACCGTCCCGGCGATTTGTCAACTCCATGTCCAGGCTGGTGGTGCAGGGGAGAGAGCAGGTAAGGCCGGCAACATGCACCTTACAGGTGACTACAAAGTGCCAGTTGAATTGTTACCATTGCAGCGCAGCCAGGTACAAGACCGATCACAGAGCCGAGCTGACCACCGATGAGATGAAATCGGTCATCAGGCAGGCTGAGGCTCTGGGATGTTTCAATATCGTCTTTACAGGCGGCGAGCCACTGCTGCGCCAGGATATATTCGAACTTATGTCCTTTATCAACCGCGATCGGGCGCATCCTTCCATGTTCACCAACGGCCTGCTGCTGACGGACGATAACGTATCGCGTCTCTGCGAAGCCGGGCTGCACTCCGTAATGGTGTCGCTGGACGATCCGCGTCCCCATGTTCACGATGAGTTGCGACGGGTTCCGGGCGGGTTCGATAAGACAGTGGAAGGTATAAGACGTGCCCTGGAAGCGGGCATCCTGGTAGGCATATCCACTTACGCCGGTCCTGAGGATGTGCGCGAGGGCCGTGCGGAGCAAATGATCGAGTTGTCCAGGAAGCTGTGTGTACATGAGGTCACCATCTTCGATATCGTGCCTACGGGCAAGCTGCTGCAAAGCCAGGCGGAGCAGCTTCTCTCTTCCGAGGATAAGCGCCGGTTGATAGAGATGGAGCGTAAGTACAATTCCATGGAAGTCTATCCCCATGTCATTACCCAGGCTCTGGTCAACGGGCCGGAGGGCTCAGGCTGCTTCGGCGGTCTTTCGCAATTTTATATGACCGCATACGGAGATATAGATCCCTGCGACTTTACTCCGTTGACCTTTGGCAATATCCGGGACGAAGCTCTGGAAGATATATGGCAGCGCATGCTGTCGCACCCCGCTTACGCGCAACGCTGCAATCATTGCCGCATGCAGGACCCCGCTTTTCGCAGCTTATACATAGACAGCATACCGGACGATGCCCTGCTGCCCTGGCCGGGTTTCGACGAACTTTTGAACATGCCCAACAGCCCTATGGCCGTGTGTACGACGGTGCGATAATAATTTGCATTTGCCTTGACCGGGGATAAACGATATTGTATAATGATTCAGCTTGACAAAGTATTACATTCAGGACGCGGGCCCGTAGCTCAGCGGTAGAGCGGTCGGCTCATAACCGATTGGTCCTTGGTTCGAATCCGAGCGGGCCCACCATACAAAGTTTTTAAAGGCGAACAGAGTTCGCCTTTTTTACTTTGGCAAGCAGTTAACAAAAGGCTAATAGCGAGCTGTGAGGAGGATTAGCATGGGAATCCTTAACCCCTTTGTGCCTTTGTGCCTTTGTGCCTCTGTTCCTGACGAAACAACCGCGCCCGCAGGGCACATCCCCGGACCAGGCCTGGTGCAGGTCTATACCGGCAACGGCAAGGGCAAAACGACGGCAGCTCTGGGGCTGGCTTTGCGTGCCTGGGGACGCGGAGTGCGCGTCTGCCTGATCCAGTTCTTCAAAACCCGTGAGACGGGAGAGTTGCTGGCCAATAGAAAATGCGGCCTGTTTGACCATTACAGTGCCGGCAGAGGATTCGTCATCGGCGATCCCACCGTGGAGGACGTTGCGGCTGCCGTCCGGGGACTGGAGACCGCTGCCCGCATTCTGAGCGCCGGAGAGCATCAACTGGTGATCCTGGACGAGATCAACAATGCCGTTGCCAAGGGACTGCTGAGCGCTGCCGATGTTCTGGCAGCCGTTGCCGGCCGGCATCACGGGGTGGAAGTCGTCCTGACCGGTCGCGATGCGCCGTCGGAGTTTATTCAGGCGGCCGATCTGGTGACCGTCATGGAGCCGCTGAAGCATCCCATGGATCGGGGCATAGGCGCCAGAGAGGGCATAGAATATTAGCCGTTGTCAGCGGGGTTCGCCGTTGATGAAGATGGCGTCGGTGGGGCATAGCTCTGCCGCTTCTTCACAGCATCCTTCCTGCTCGCAGGCGGCTGCATCTTCCTTGACATGGGAGAGCCCGTCGGCCTGCATCTCGAAAATATCCGGGCAGGCGTTAACGCATATTTCGCAGCCTATACACTTGTCGGGATCCACATAAACGTCCATTACAATACCTCCGGTTCATAATAATAATTAATTACCCGTAAAAAGATTATATTAAACGCCTTAGGGGACGCCCCCTATGAAGCCGCAAGGCCGAATTGCTGCTGGAACATGTCGGCGTATACTCCACCCAGATCCAGAAGATAATCGTGCGTACCCTGCTCGACTATGCGACCGTCGTCCAGCACGATGATGAGATCGGCATCGATGATGGTAGACAGGCGGTGCGTGATCACCAGACTGGTGCGATTCTTCATGATATCCTGCAGCGTTTCCTGGATGGCTGCTTCCGTCTGCGCATCCAGGGCCGAGGTACAGTCGTCGAAGATCAGAATGCGAGGCTGGGTAAGCAGGGCGCGGGCGATGGCCACCCGCTGTTTCTGCCCGCCGGAGAGGCTTACGCCTCTCTCTCCGACCATGGAATAATAACTGTCCGGCAGAGCTTCGACGAAATCATCTATGCGCGCGGCCTGAGTCGCCATGGTCATATCCTTATCGGTGGCCCTGGGGCTGCCATAGCAGATATTATCCCTTATGGAACCGCTGAAGAGCATGCTTTCCTGAAAGACTATGCCTATCTGCTTGCGCAGGCTTTGAATCTTTACCGAACGTATATCCTGGTCGTCAATGGTGATACGGCCCTCTGTCGGATCGTAGAAGCGTGCTATAAGACTGGCCAGGGTGCTCTTGCCGGAGCCGCTGCGTCCGATAACCGCCACCTTGCTGCCGGGAGGGATATCCAGATTGATATTCTCCAGAACCTGACGCGTGCCGTCGTAACTGAAGCTGACGTTCTCGAAGCGGATGCGGCCTTCCTCGGCCTTTAGAGCCGGGGCGCCCGGTTTATCGGCTATCTGGGGATACATATCCAGAAGCTCGTATATTCTGTCCAGTGCGGCCCTCATGCGCTGGATAACGGTATTGATCTGCGAGAAATGCACCGCCGGATTGTACAGGTAGGCTACCAGCGAGTAGAAGGCGATCAGTCCGCCCGTAGACAACTTGCCCTGGAGCACCAGATAGCCGCCGTACCACAAAACTACAGCCGTTCCCATACCGCTGAGAATCTGGGCTATTATGGACATGCCGGCAGAGAGCATGGAAGCACGGTAATTGAGGTGATAATACGTCCTCAGCTTCTTGAAGGCGCGGATGTTCTCCTGTTTTTCCTGGTTGAAAGCCTTGATAACCCTGATGCCGGATATGCGCTCGCTGAGGTAAGCGATGATCTCGTCGGTTTTTCTTCTTATGCGGTGGCTGTTCTCCCGTACACGGCCGATAAATGCGTTGTAGTTGATAATGTATGTGGGCACCACCAGGATGGACAGGAGGGCCAACTGCTTGTTCATGGTCAGCAGGATGCCTATGGCCACCGCCAGGGTGATAAGATCGGTGAAGTATGTGATGAAACTGGTAGTTACCATGTTCTGGACGATATTGACGTCGTTTATCAGCCGGGAAACGATCTTGCCCGACTGGGTGCGGTCATAATAGCTCAGTTGCAGGCGATTTAACTGAGCGTATATATCACGGCGCAGCATATATACCACCGCCTGGCCCAGGCGAACGACGATAAGACCGCGCACGTAAGCCACCACGGCGTTGGCTACTCTCAGCCCCAGATAGACCAGAAATACCCAGACCAGCAAATGGTAGCGCTCCTGGTAGAGCACGTCGTCCACCAGGTATTTCAGAACCAGAGGCATGACCATGGCAAAGCCGGTATGCATGAACATCAGGACAACGGAGGCCAGAACCTTATCGTAATACGGCCGGATGTATCTTTGTATCAATCTCAGAAAGTTACGCAATGTTGAGCAGCGCCTCTCTGAGTTCCGGCCTGGACATGATGGCCTCATTCATGAACTGCTCCTCGTAGAAGCGACGATAAGGTCCTTCCTGATGCAGCAACTCATCATGTGTTCCCAGTTGGACAATGCGTCCGTCGTCCAGAACAGCGATTTTATCGGCGTTGAGGATGGTAGAGAGCCGGTGGGCGATAACGATGGAGGTGCGCCCTTTCATAACCTTATCCAGTGCCGTCTGAATCAGCGTCTCCGAGAGTGAATCCAGCGCCGAAGTGGCTTCGTCCAGTATGAGGACGCGAGGCTGCTTCAGGATGGCCCGGGCAATGGCAATGCGCTGCTTTTCACCCATGGATATCTTGATGCCCTCATCACCCAGGCAAGTATCGTATCCCTGCGGCAGTGTCTGGATAAAATCGTGTATTTCCGCCGAATTCGCCGCTTCTATTACTTCCTCCATGGAGGCCTCCAATCGGCCATAGGCGATGTTCTCCTTGATGGATATGTTGAACAACAGCGGTTCCTGCAGGACTATGCCTATCTGATCCCGCAGGGAATCCACCTGGACATCCCGTATGTCATGCCCGTCGATCTCTATGCTGCCGCTGCGAATATCGTAGAAGCGAGGCAGGAGGTTGATGATGCTGCTTTTGCCTGATCCCGTATGCCCCACCAGGGCCGCCATCTGTCCCGGTTCTATCTCCAGGCAGATATCGTGCAGAACGGTCTGATCCGGTAAGTAGCCGAAGGTAACGTTCTTCAGGGAAACCGCCCCTTGGATGGGGGGCAGGCGGTAGGCGTGCGGCTTTTCCGTGATGTCCGGTTTGGTATCCATAAGTTCAAATATCCGCTCCAGAGAGGTAACGGCCTGCTGCACGGCGTCATTGAGTTCGCTCAGTTGCAGCGCCGGGGTGTAGAGCATGCCGATCAGGGTATTGAAAGCCAGAAGATCGCCGATGGTTATCAGGCCGTGGCGGACCTCCAGCCCTCCCAGCCAGAGGACCAGGGCTGTTCCCAGGCCGCTGACGATGATAGCCATGGCCGAAAAGGTGCTGCCCAGCGCCCCCTGTTCCAGGCCAAGTCCGAATTTCTCTCTGATCTTGGTGGTGAAGTACTCCACCTCCTGGCGTTCCATGGAGAAGGCTTTGACTACCTGAACCCCTGAGATCTTCTCCTGGACATCGCCCATGATCTCGTCCATCTTCTCCCGGTTGCGCAGGTTGCAGCCCTTGATGCGCTTTATGAAAATTTTGAAATTCAGAACGTAGAGCGGCAGCACGGCCAGTGTTACCAGGGCCAGCCGCCAATCATTGAAGAAGAGCAGCACGCTTACCACGGTGATGGTGATGATGCCGGTTACGGCTTGTACCGCCGGACCGGATATCAGCATCTGAATGACATCGACATCATCTATGGTCTTGGAGATAATGGTT
>JAQVUQ010000113.1 GCA_028699365.1 bacterium
TGCTCAAAGTGTATATAGATTCTTTCGGCCTGCTTCTGCAGGAAACCTGCGGGAACATAAAGCCCGAACGCTTCTTTGCCGTCGGCGGGTTGTCGCAAAGCCGTCGATGGCTCCAACTGCTGCAGGATAGATACGGCATAGACTTCATCAGGCCGGCCGCCGGGCACACTTCGCTTATCGGCATAGCCAGGGTAATAGAAAAAAGGCGGTAAACGCCTGATATGGGAGCGGTAAAATGGAACATAGATTTGAGTATCAGACATCAGAGCAACTGAAGGAGCAGATCAAGAAGAAACCTTTGGTGATACTGGGCATAGGCACCGTGGAAGAGCACGGCGCTCACCTGCCCCTGGGCACGGATTGGTTCATCACCCAGCACTTTATAGACGATCTCACCGTCTATCTGGACAAGGAAACGGACATACCCTTTCTGACCTTGCCCGCTATCTGGACCGGTTACTCGGCCAGAGAGATGCAGCGCTGGCCGGGAACCATCACTCTCACCACCCGCACGGTCATGGATATGACGAATCAAATCATCAGCTCCTTGTGCGAAATGGGATTTGACAAGATACTGGTCCTTAACGGGCACGGCCATCACAAAGAACTCCTGCGGGTAGTAGCCAGGGAGATAGCGGACCGCTACAATGTCTTCCCGGCAGTGGCCGATATTCTGGCCATGGGCGTCCGGGAATTTAACGAAGTGCGCCGGGGAGGTGCCGGAGGCAGCATCCACGGCGGCGAGGATGAAACCTCCATCCTGATGCATTACAACTATGATATAGATACTTCCAAGTATACGGATGTAGATCATATCGATTATCATACCGAATATATCGCCGGCGACAATTACATCGGCTCCTCCAAGCTCTTCTGGTCCACCTGGGGATACTTCAAGAGCAAGACAGGGCTGCTGGGAGATCCCACCCCCTCCGAAGCCGCAACCGGCCGGGTGTTGATGGAAGCCTGCGTGAAGAACCTGGCCGGGTTTATAAAGGAATACATGCAGAGATAAGGGGAGGCAGGTGAAAGAAGATGAAAAAGCCCTTGCTTGGGTTATGCCCGATAGGAAAATTCGTTTTCAGCCATATTGACGCCTTGCGTTACAAGCAGATTATAGAGCGTAAGCTGAAAGAATGGGATATAGATTATGTGGGGATAGATGATGTCCTGCCCGACGGCATCGTCCGGTCACAGGACCACGTGGAACCGGTGGTGAAGCATCTCAAGGCTAAGAATGTGGACGCACTCTTCATTCCGCACTGCAACTTCGGGACGGAGGGAGCGGCCGGCGTCATCGCCCGTGATATGGGAGTGCCGGTACTCCTCTGGGGCCCCAGAGACGAAGCTCCGCTGGCCGACGGCACCAGGCTCAGGGACACCCTTTGCGGTCTCTTTGCCTCCAGCAAAGTGCTGCATAAGCTGGGGGTGAAGTTCACCTATATAGAGAACTGCAGCCCGGATGAAGACCTTTTCAAGGAAGGCGTACAGCGCTTCACGGCCGCCGTCAATGTTATTGCCAAGGCTAAGCGCATGCGTATCGGCGTTATCGGACAGAGGATAGATTTCTTCTGGACCACTATCGTCAACGAGAGCGAACTGCTGGAACGGTTCGGGGTGGAGATGCTGCCGGTGGACATGGTGGAGTTCACCTCGGATGTCAGGGACTTGGCACGCCGGGAGAGGCAGAAGTATCTGGAGGAGATCGAGAGAGAGCGGCAGTGGCTGAAATTCGGTGCTCTGGACGGAAAAGATGAATTGATTCACCTTTATGCCGCCAGAGACAGGATGCTGAGCCTGGCACAGGAACGCGGGCTGGATGCCTTTGCTCTGCAATCCTTCAATTCCATCTGCACGGAATTGGGGTGCGCTATAGATTACACCATGGCTATGGTTAATGATGCCGGTGTGCCGGTGGCTTGTGAGACCGACATCCACGGGGCTGTCAGCACGGTTTTGTTGCAGGCGGCGACAGGCCGTAAAGATCCTGTTATGCTGGCTGATCTGACTGTCAGGCATCCGGATAACGATAATGCCGTGCTGCTCTGGCATGCCGGGTTTGCCGCTGATCTCCGTGATACGTCAGGCAGGGCCGAATTAGGGGAGCATTGGATTCTCCCCGGATTTCTCCCCGGTTCCACTCACTGGAAGATGAAGGATGGTCCATTGACCGTCTTCCGCTTTGACGGAGATCGCGGCAGCTACAGTTGCCTGGCCGGAGAAGGCAAAACGGTTGAAGGGCCGACAACCGAGAACAACTACATGTGGATGGAAGTCAACGACTGGCCTGCCTGGGAGAGAGCCTTTATCGAGGGGCCGTATATTCATCATGTAGCCTGTGCATACGGGCACCAGGCCGATGTGCTGCAAGAGGCGTTCAGGTATATTGGCGGGGTTTCGTTGAGCGTTCTGCCTTGATGGGCTATGCTCTTTGCGGGTAGTGTATATTTTGGGTTAAAGTTGTTTCAGCTTCGTTTGCTGCATGTTATAATTGAAAACATGATGGAAATGATCGATTGGAAGAAATTCAACCGTTGGGAAAGTGAGTATCTACTGAAAAAATGGGGTAATGCCTTATTCTCCGATGCCCTGCAGGTGGCCGAGGAGCTTTATGCCTTTGCTCTTTCCCGGTCTCCCGAGATGGTGCAGCCCCCCTGGCCAGGAGATGAGGCTGCCAAGGAGTTGCCTCATTTACGTGCTCTTATCGAGATGGGGCGCAAGATGCGCGGATCTTCCTAAGGATATCGGTTAACAAACGAGCATTTCCAAGATTCACGCTCCTTTTTCAGATATTTCTCATCTTTGCCTGCCCATACTTCCTTTTCTACCCAATTGCTTAACGAGATCCGAAAGATGATCGAGGATACCCGTGCCGCCGTCGTGGTAACGGTAAATGTCAGGTTAACAATGCTCTACTGGCAGATTGGAAAGAGAATCAACGACGAGATATTGCATGGCGATCGCGCTGAATATGGTAAAGAAATTATTGCCACATTATCACAACAACTGCAAAACGATTATGGTCGGGGATTTGAAGAAAAAAACCTGCGACGCATGATCCAGTTTTTTGGCGCTTTCCCGGATATGCAGATTGTCGCCACACTGTCGCGACAATTGAGCTGGTCCCACTTTCGTGAGTTACTGCCCCTCGATAAACCACTCCAGCGAGATTTTTATGCCGAGATGTGCCGTGTGGAGCGATGGAGCGTGCGGATTCTTCGCCAAAAAATCGATTCCATGCTTTACGAGCGTACTGCTCTCTCTCGCAAGCCGGAGGCAGTTGCCAAGGCGGAGTTGGAGAAACTGCGTGACGAGGATTGTATGTCGCCCGACCTCATCTTCAAGGATCCTTACATCCTTGATTTTCTTGGACTAAAGGACAGCTATCTTGAAAAGGATTTGGAGGATGCCATTCTTCGGGAAATCGAGCGTTTTCTGCTTGAATTTGGTGCAGGTTTTACCTTTGTTGCACGGCAGAAGCGGATCCAGATTGACAGCGAGGATTACTATCTCGATCTACTATTCTATCACCGAAAACTGAAGCGCCTTATCGCCCTTGATCTGAAGCTGGGTCGGTTCAAGGCTGCCTACAAGGGTCAGATGGAACTTTATCTCCGCTGGCTGGCCAAATATGAGAGCGAGCTTGACGAGGAGCCGCCCCTTGGTCTGATCCTTTGTGCCGAGGGCAATCATGAACAGATAGAACTGCTTGAACTAGGCCAGTCCGGTATCCATGTCGCTGAGTATTTGACGGAACTACCACCTAAGGATGTCCTGAAAGGAAAACTGCATGATGCCATAACTCGTTCCAGACTGGCTATCGAGAATTTTGCCGATAACTCGTAGCAGGATATATTATTTCTGTCAAACTGGAAATCACTGAGCAAACAGAAATCGGACCAGGCATATCTTTATGTGTCTGTTAACATGTTATCACATTTCCCATATTACCTTTCCTACGTAAGTACAAACGATAGCATCTCCTGGCAAGGTCACAACAGATGCAGTATCTTTAGATTCCCGCTTGCGGGCACGTGCCCGCATGTTATATAATGGCGCTTATGAGAAAGACAACTTTGCAGGATATAGCAGATCGAGCCGGTGTCTCCAGGGCAACGGTGGACAGGGCGCTGCACGGGCGAGGCAGAGTCATGGAAGAGACCCGGCAAAATATACTCCGCATTGCCGGGGAACTCAACCATAGTCCCAACTTGAGAGCCCGGGGATTGAAGCTGTCCCGGAGTTTTCTGATCGGCATGGCTGTTCCCAACATCTCAAAGTCCTTCTATGCGGATGTGGTCCAGGGAACCGAGGAGTGTCTGAAAGATTACGGCTACGGCTTGATCCTGTGCAACATCGTCACTCGGCAGAGTGCCGACCGCTATTTGTCCATGCTGAGGACACAGGGTGTGGACGGGATCATATCCTGTGCCGAGATAGAATACGGATGGGACGGACACTTAAGAACGCTTGCCGGTGAGGGAACTCCCGTTGTCATGATCAATGACCGGGTGGCAGGGGTGGATGGTCCGGTTGTTTATGTGGATCAGGTCAAAGGCGGCTATCTGGCTACAAAATGCCTGCTGGATGCCGGACATCGCCGGGTTCTGTTTATCGGCAGGTCAAGGGGCTATATAAATCTGGAACGGAAGAAGGGTTACCGGCAGGCACTGGAGGAGGCCGGGATCAAACCGGATGGGAGTCTGTGCATCAGCTTCGATAACTGGGATGAAGAGTTCGATGCCTTTATATCCGGGCTGACGAACCATCAACAGGCGCCGACAGCAGCCTTCATCCCTTCCGATCTGGCGGCCGTCAAATTCATAAACCGGCTGCAAAGCTGCGGCTATCGGGTGCCGGATGACTTTTCAGTTGTCGGATTTGATGATCTCTCCAGCCTGCAATGGTTTATTCCCGGATTGACGACTATCCGGCAACAAAAAAAAGAGATGGGTTTTTATGCGGCACAACTGCTGCTGGCTCGGCTTAAAGGAGAGAAAACTGAAGATGTCCTGCTGGATGTCGAGCTGGTCGAGCGCAATACGGTTTGTAAAGATAAGAACGGAGGCACATCGTATGAATAATTTAACGGCGAGTAGACCAGGCAAAGAGCTGTATTTAAGAGAGCTGACGGAAAACGTCGTTCCCTTCTGGGAGAAGAGCTGCATAGACCGGGAGTCCGGCGGCTATTTCAACAGCCTTGACCGGGACGGGAGCGTCTACGATACGGAGAAGTTCATGTGGATACAGTGGCGCACCGTCTGGACGTTCAGTGAACTCTATCTCAGGCTGCAGAAGAACGAGCGCTGGCTGGAGGCGGCAGCCCACGGCTACGAGTTTCTGACAAAACACGGCAAGGACGAGCAGGGACGCTATTACTTTGCCCTGGCCCGCGACGGCAGCCCCAGCATGGCCCCCTACTCCGTCTTCTCCGACTGCTTTGCCGTCATGGGCGCCGCCGCTTATTACCGTGCCTGCGGCAGGGAAGACGCCAAACAGGAGGCACTATCGGCCTTCCGGAGCTACCTGGACAGAGAGGATCGCCCCAAGGGCGAGTGGACCAAGGAGCTTCCCGGGCGCAAGCCCATGAAGAACCTGGGCTTCTATATGATGAAAGCCAACCTGGCCGTGGTGCTGGAAGAGTGTCTGGATGATACCTCTTATCGGCGGGAGATGAGACAGGCAATAGACACGGTCATGAATGAGTTCCGGCATCCCGAATACCGCATACTGTTCGAGAACGTAGGGCTTGACGGAAGCTTCGACCTGACATCGCAGGCCGGGCGGCATCTCAACCCCGGTCATGCCGTAGAGGCCATGTGGTTCATCATGAAGGCCGCCGACAGGATGGGGGACAGAGCACTGATAGAGAGCGCGGCGGATATCGTCCTGGCGGAACTGGAGTTCGGCTGGGATAAGGAGCACGGCGGCATCTACTACTTCATGGATGTTCTGGGCAAGCCGCACATAGAGCTGCAGTGGAATATGAAGCTGTGGTGGGTGCACTGTGAGGCGCTGGTGGCCGCGGCCATGGCCTGGAAGCTGACCGGCCGGCCCGAGTTTAAAGAATGGTTCGAGAGGATTCATGAGTGGACCTGGTCCCATTATCCCGATCCGGAATACGGGGAATGGTTTGCCTACCTCGACCGTTTTGGTAACGTGACCCATACCCTCAAAGGCGGCAAGTGGAAGTGCTTCTTCCACCTGCCCCGCATGCTGATGGTTTGCAGTGAGTTGCTGGATTGATGCAGGGCGACGGATCATGAGCTAATCCTTATTGCCTTCCCCGCCATACAGTGCTAAAATAAATTAACTAACCGGTTATTTAATTTTTGGCGGTGATGACATTGTCGGAAGATAAGAAGAGAGGGCGCAGGGAACTCAAAGATTCCCCTGAGGTCAAACAGGATGTGTTCGATGCCGCGGTGGAAGTCTTTGCCCGGTACGGCTACGGCGCGGCTCCGGTGCAGAAGATAGCCGATGCCGCCGGCGTGAACAAGGCTATGCTCTACTATTATTTCGGAAGCAAGGAAGAACTCTATAATCTCATCATAGATAAAGGCATAAGCGCGCTGGAAGGGGCGGTGGCTGCAGCAGAGAGTGAAAATGCACCGTTGGAGGAGCGTCTGCGAAGCTTTCTTACCGCCTATCTCAGTGTGGTGGCGGCACAGCCCGGGCTGGCACGCATCATCTACCGCGAGGTCGTCGGCGTAGGTGAGCGGGCCAGGCAGACGGTGGCCGATCACTTTACCGGCAGCATACGGCGCCTGGCCGATGTGCTGGAGCAGGCGCAGCGGGAAGGACGCCTGGCCAACGTCGAGGCTTCCTTGTCCGCGTATTCCCTTTTCGGTATGGCCAATATCTTTATATCCAGCCTCATGCTAACGGGGCGTTCCCTGGATATCGACACTCTGGTCGATCATATTCTGAATCTCTTTTTCAACGGCGCGGGTTAGGATTTCCGCATCTGGAGGCGTTAGTATGAAACGGTGGAATATATTTTTGCTTGCTTGCCTGTGCCTCAGCAGTGCTTGCAAGGCTCAGGCAGGTACGCTAAGCCTGCCTGAGGCGGTCAGGACGGCTTTGGTATCCAACCAGGAATTGGCCGCGGCCAGGGCCGATGCGGCTGTTGCCGCCACCAGGCTGGAACAGGTGCGTTCACAGGGCAGGCTGCAGGCAGGGTTGGATCTCAGCTTTACACATCTGGAGGCGGTGCCGCTACTTGAGGTGCCGCCCATAGATATCGCTCTGCTGCATACCAGTATCAAGCTGGATCCTTTTGCTCTTTCCAAACAGGATATGCTGCGAAGCTCTCTTTATCTGCAAAAAGCCCTGTCGACCGGGGGGCGTGTGGAGTACGGCGAAGCGCAGGTGAAGGAAGCGGTAGCTGCACTGGAAGCACGAGTCGAAGCCAAAGCTGATGAGATCGCTCTGTCGACGGTCAAAGCCTATCTGGGTGCGGTTCTGGCGCAGAGAGTGGCCGGGGTGGCCGATCAGGCTTACCGGACCGTCGAGCGTCACGTGTCTCAGGCGGAGGCGGTATTCAAGGCCGGTATGGTGCCGCGCTACGAGGTTATCCGGGCGCAGACGGAACTGGCCGGTCAGGACCGGCGCCGCCTGGATGCGCATAATCAGGCTGATCTGGCGCTGACTCTGCTGCAGGATGTCATGGGAGTGTCTCAGGATGAGACGCCTGTTCTCAGCACTGCGCTTTCGGGGCAGGAAAGCATGGAGGCGGGACTGGAGGAGACGGTTCTGGCCGTAATGCAGTCATCGCCGGATATCAAGGCCTTGCAGGCCGGGGACCGCCTTTACTCTGCCGCTGCCGCATCGGCCAGAGCCGAAAGACGTCCTGTGATAGGCGCCGTGGCAGGGGTGGAGCTTTACAGGGAAGATTTGCCGCAGACCACCCCGGAGGGCTATATCGGCGTAGCGGCCCGGTTTCCCATTCTGGAAGGAGGCCTGTCGCAGGCTAAGGAAGCCGAGAAAATGGCGCTGAAGGAACGCAACGCGGC